>CAJMQQ010000007.1 GCA_905215625.1 uncultured bacterium | reverse complement strand
GATTTGAACCTGTGACCTTCGGGTTATGAGCCCGACGAGCTTCCAGACTGCTCCACCCCGCGATAATGAGTAATATAAAATTTTTAAATGGATGGAGATGGATTCGAACCATCGAAGCGTGTCGCAACAGATTTACAGTCTGCCCCCTTTGGCCACTCGGGAATCCATCCAAATGCTCGGATAAGCATTGATTATATTATCACAACCCCGTCAAAAAAGCAAGTATTTTTTTACTTAATAAAAATCCCCAGCCCGGGTAATGAACAGCGCGCTGCTGACCGGAGGCATAAGAAGCGTCAGCTTTCCATCCCTTACCGATGCCGGAAGAACGCCTGCATTATAGCCCTGCTCCGTACTCATCATAATCCGGCTTAATCTGGTATCATCATCAATTCCCAGTTCCCATACCGGCACTTCGATATGGCGTTCTGTCTGGTCGTTGTTCAGTACGGTTACACATTTATATTCTCCGTCAATCCGGCCATATGCAATGACCTGATAATCTGCCAGAAGCGGTTTTAACGCTCCCCATTTAAGGGCCGGAATCCGGTTGTGGATTCCTGTCATATAGCGGTGATATTCGATCAGTTCCAGATTTTCATGGCCCCAGGGATAGGTTCTTCGGTTGTCTGGATCCGTAAATCCGCAGAGTCCCGCTTCATCTCCATAATAAATCGTAGGCGCTCCAGGCCAGGTCATCTGCACCATTACTGCTTCCCGCATCACGCCCAGATTGACATCTTTGGATGCATCTTCCGGACTTAACTCCCCGATTCTTCCCACCATATGATTGGTTCTGGTCAGGAAACGGGAATGATCGTGATTGGACAGTTCGTTCATTGCCACAAAAACCGAATTTGTCTGCATCCGGCTCATGTTATAAATCATGGATGAGAAAAATTCCCTGCCGTCCCCCAGCAGATCTTCCCGATACTCGTCGCTGTGTTTTTCCATTCCGGTTAAAAACCAGGTCAGAGGCTCCATAAATGCATCATAATTCATAACGGAATCCCACTGGTCTCCCTGAAGCCACCCAGATGGATCTCCATAATGTTCGGCCAGAATCAACGCTTCTGGATTCGCCTTTTTCACCTCTTTCCGGAACTTCTGCCAGAACCAGTGATTATACTCCGCACTATGCCCCAGATCCGCCGCTACATCCAGGCGCCACCCATCTACGCAGTAAGGCCTGGACACCCATTTTTTCGCAATGTCCAGCACATACTGTTCCAATATAGGAGAACCTTCATAGTTCAGCTTAGGAAGCGTATCATGGCCCCACCAGCCGTCATAACTGCCGTTGTAAGGCCAGTTTTCCGGCTGGGATTCATTAAAATGGAAAAAGGAACGGTAAGGACTGTCTGCAGACACATATGCGCCTGCCTCGTAGCTGCCTTCCCTCTGGTAAATCCGTTCCCGATCCAGCCATTTGTTAAAAGAACCACAGTGGTTGAACACGCCGTCGATAATCACGCGCATCCCCCGGCGGTGCATTTCTTCCACAAGCGTTAAAAACAAGGCGTCGCTGGCTTCCAGATTTTTTCTGTCTGCCGTCCTGGACACATACTTTCCTGCGTCTTCATTGGTTTCTGCATCCGGCTGTACCAGACTTCCGCTGCTGTTTTGAATGACTCCAAAATGGGGATCAATATGCTCATAATCCTGAATGTCATATTTATGGTTGGACGGAGACACAAAAAGCGGATTAAAATAAACCGCCGTCACTCCCAGGCTCTGGATATAATTCAGCTTGTCCAGGACACCTTGTAAATCGCCTCCATAAAACCTGCGGACATCCATTGGTTCCGGATAATCATCCCAATGTTCTGCCCGCTGTACCGGACGTCCAATATAGACGTATTCATTGTCCAGAACATCGTTGCTTCTGTTGCCGTTGCAGAACCGGTCTACATAAATCTGGTACATCACTGCGCCCTTTGCCCATTCCGGCACATGAAATCCAGGCGTAATACAGAAGCCAAATTGCTCCCGATTGTCCAGAGTTGCTCCTAAACGGTTAAAATAGCATACTTCTCCGTTATAAATAATTTGAAAATAATAGCGCACCTGCTTTTTTCCGACTTCAATGCTTCCGCTGTAGTAGTCAAACAAATCGTCGCTCTCAACTTTGGGGATTTCTTTTAACGTATCTGTCCCATGGATCCCGATAAAGACATGGCTGGCATTCTGTCTGCCTGTCCGGAACCGAAGCATGACGCTGTCCCCTGGATCCGGTTCTTCCGGCCTGCGGTAATCTCTTGTCTCAGACGTAAACAGCGCTTCTTTTATTAATCCATTGCAATCCTTTTCCATACTCAAACCTCAAATGTAAGTGTTTCCATCTTCTTCTATTTTATATGATCTTCCTGTTTCTGTACAGAGTAAAGATAGATTCCTCCTATTTTTCCCAGATTTCAGGCAAGTAAAAAGGCCAGCGGGGTAGCTGGCCTTTTTAGGAGAAGGTATTTCGTTTCTTATGGGGTGTAGCAAAAACTATATAATGTATTGGGGGGGTTACGTCTATTATAATAGCATACACTTTCCAAAAAGTGTGCACAAACTTCAACTTTTTTCCAAAATATTTTTATACATTTTTTCCAAGCATTAAGCCTCTTCCGGCTTCAGTGAAGAAAACAGGGCCTCGAACTCTTCCTGGCCGATTTTCTCCTTTTCAATCAGAAGTTTGCTGCAGGCATGAAGAAAGTTTTCATTTTCCATAATAATGGCTTTTGCCTTTGCATAGCACTCATCAATAATCCGCTTTACCTCGCTGTCGATTACCGTTGCAACGGATTCTCCATAACTCTTGGTATGAGCCAGATCGCGGCCGATAAATACTTCCTCTTCATCACTGCTGTAGTTAATCATGCCCACCTTTTCAGACATTCCGTACTGGGTAACCATTGCCCTGGCAATAGCCGTTGCCTGTTTAATGTCCTGGGAAGCTCCCGCTGTAATATCATCAAATACCAACTCTTCCGCAATCCGTCCGCCCAGGGAAACCATAATGTTTTCCAGCATTTGACGTCTGGTCATATAAAGGTCATCCCGTTCCGGCAGCGGCATGGTATATCCGCCTGCTCCGTTTCCAGTCGGGATGATGGAAACTGTGTGCACTGGTCCTACTTCCGGAAGCAGATGGAATAAGATTGCATGGCCAGTCTCATGGTAAGCGGTGATCTTTTTATCCTTATCCGAAACCACTTTGCTCTTTTTCTCTGCGCCAATGCCAATTTTGATAAACGCTTTGTCGATGTCCGCCTGGCGGATAAAATTTCTGTCCTCTCTGGCAGACAGGATCGCTGCCTCGTTCATCAGATTTTCCAGATCCGCTCCGGTAAATCCAGAAGTAGTCTGGGCAACCCGGTGAAGATCTACATCTTCTCCCAGCGGTTTATCTTTTACATGAACCTTTAAAATCTCTTCTCTACCCTTTACGTCCGGACGGCCTACTACGACTTTCCGGTCAAACCGGCCAGGACGAAGAATTGCCGGGTCCAGAATATCCACCCGGTTGGTAGCCGCCAGCACGATGATTCCTTCGTTAACACCAAATCCATCCATTTCCACCAGCATCTGGTTCAACGTCTGCTCTCTCTCATCATGACCGCCGCCCATACCGGTTCCTCTTCTTCTGGCAACCGCGTCGATCTCATCGATAAATACGATACAAGGAGAATTTTTCTTGGCATTTTCAAATAAATCCCTGACACGGGAAGCTCCTACGCCGACAAACATTTCTACAAAGTCGGAACCGGAAATGGAGAAGAACGGAACTCCTGCTTCGCCTGCTACTGCCTTTGCAAGCAGGGTCTTACCAGTACCAGGCGGGCCCTCCAGCAAAAGTCCTTTTGGAATTCTTGCCCCAAGAGCCGTATATTTTCTTGGATTTTTCAAAAAGTCTACAACTTCTTCCAATTCTTCCTTCTCTTCGTCTAAGCCGGCTACCATCTCAAAGTTGACTTTGTTGTCCCTGCTCATCCTCGCTCTGCTCTTGCCAAAATTCATCATTTTGGCGTTACCGCCTCCGGATGCAGCCCGCATATTCATAATGTTAAAAATCACCATAATGACAACGGCCGATAAAATTACCGGAAGGAAAATGGAAAGAACGTAGTTTTCCTGGGGAACGTCAAACAGAGTGTAATCGATTCCCCTTGATTTTAATTGGTTCTGAGCTTCTACTACATCGGATACATAAACAGAACTTACCCCGCCTCCAGGATAATGCAGTTCTACTTTGCCGGTAGGCGCTGCCTCATTCTGCTTTACCCAGACCTGCTCATAATTTCCTGCTTCCAAGGCCTGATAATATTCCTGCTCGCTTAACGCGTCGTTATTACGGCCAAACAATGTGCTGACCACAATAACCATAAGCACAACGCTCAGGATTAATCCAAAGCCTCTATACTGCTGCTGTTTCAAAGAATTGCCTCCTTACTGTCCCAGTTCTACTACTCCGATGTACGGCAAATTCCGGTATTTCTGATCATAATCCAGGCCATAGCCGACTACGAATTCATCAGGAATGGTAAAACAGGTGTAATCCACCTTAACCTGTTTCTTTACGCGGCGTTCCGGCTTATCCAAAAGCGTACACAGCTTAATCTCGTTTGGCTGTCTCTTATGCAGAATCTCAATTAAGTAAGCAAGGGTCCGTCCGGAATCAATAATGTCTTCTACAATCAGAACGTTCTTGCCTTCTAACGGCTCATCTAAGTCTTTTACAATCTTTACAACGCCGCTGGATTCTGTGCCGCTGCCATAACTGGATACGGACATGAAATCCATGCTTACTGGCATATTCAGGCGTTTTGCCAGTTCACAGGTAAAAAATACGCCGCCCTTTAAAATGCAGATCAAATGAACTGGCTTTCCAGCGTAATCTGCATTAATCTGAGCTGCTACTTCGCTGATTCTTGCGTTTACTTCCTCTTCTGATAATAAAATGCGGATCTTATCTTCCATGATTTTCTCCTCCGTTTACTTTTACTTGAAGTATAGTTGTCGTCTGCGGGCCTACTTTATAGTATTCACTGATCCGAAATCCAATGATCCACAAAACATGGCTTCCATCTGCCAGCAGATAAACTGAATCTCTCTGGGCAGCTGGAATCTTTTCATCAATCATATATGCCTTTATGCTTTTTCTTCCTCCACCCTTTAAGGTAATGTAATCACCGGTTTTTCGGGTGCGCACAGACAGCTTATCTTTTATTTTATCATAGTCAAACCATTTCGTATACAAGTTTTTAGGAAATTCCTGGTTTTCCTCGGATTCTGCTGCAAATACCGTCATTTCCAGAGAAGGAGGACGCTCTGCTTCTTTTTCGCTGACCTTCTCTATCCGCAATCCATCATACTCCCTTACTGCGTGGATTCCTTCCGGTAAATCTGCTTTTCTGCCTGCTGTTCCTGCCAGAAGATCCATAAGCGTCTCCACATGGCAGGAAGACAAATCCTTCTTCGTCCCTGCCGTTTCTTCCAATACGCGACGTAGAATGTAACTTTGCAGGATTTCCGGCTCCTGTGTCAACGAGGCAGGCACAACCGTCCCGTCTGACCCGTCTGTATGTTCTGACAGCCACTTACCGGCAGCATCTGACAGAAATTCATGGGCCTGCCGGATTTTTTCTCCTGCCTGGAGAATATGCTGGCTGGCTTTTGGGTTGATCTGTTCCGTAATGGCAGGCAAAATAATACGACGCATCCGGTTTCTAGTGTAATCATTGGTCTGATTGGTTGAGTCTTCGCAATATTCCAGCCCATACTCCTTTAGATACTCCAGAATCTCTGTCCTCGTAACGCAGAGCAGGGGACGTATAATCCGGCCTCTTACTGGCTGGATTCCACTGATTCCCGCTAGGCCAGATCCCCGGAACAGATTGTAAAGAATGGTTTCTGCACTATCGTCTCCATGATGGGCAACCGCGATTTTCACATTCTGTCCGCCAGTTTCTGCTTCCCAGATCTGCGCTTCCTGTTCCAGCAGCTGATACCGCAGGATTCTTCCCGCCTCTTCCTCTGAAACAGAGTGCTCTTTGGCATACCCACGCACATCTGCATGAAGAATACGGCATGGCACATCAAATTTCCTGCACAGTTTTTCCGTAAATACGGCATCCCGATCCGCTTCTTCTCCCCGCAGCCCATGATGGACATGGACTGCCCGCAGTCTGAGGGCGCCTGCCGTTCTAAGCTGAACCAGCAGATGCAGAAGGCTCACAGAATCTGCGCCGCCGGAAACGGCTAAAATAATGTTATCGTTTTGGTGAATCATGTTGTATTTTTCTATATATTTTTCTACCGTATGTTTCATAACTTCCTCTCAGTCCCAAACGCCTGCTACCGTTTCCATATTCCGGCAGCCAGCACCGTCATATCGTCCCTGATTTCTTCTTCAAAGGAACAGGCAAATTCTAAAACCCGCCCTGCCAGTTCCTTTGGCGGGCAAAACGGCTGCATTTCCAGGAATTCCTTAAGGACGCCTTCTTTATCTTCCCCCGGAAGTCCGTCCAGCACTCCATCACTGACCATCACAATCCGGTTATCATCCCATAGCTTTCTGGACAGCAGTATAGGTTCAATCGGATTTAAAACTCCCATAGGCACGTCGCTGGCCTGCAGAAGTTCGACTCCATCCCCATTTTTGATAAAAGCCGCAGCAGCGCCCAGCTTCATCGCCTCCAGCACGCCTGTGTTCAGATCAATACAGCACAAATCCAACGTGGCTGGATGCTGCTCGCTGCCGGTCAACAGCAGAATCGTGTTGACCAGCTTCAAAGCTGCCCTGGCCGAAAAGCCAGTTTCTAAAAGCTGCTCTGTCAGTTCAATGACTTTCTGGCTTTCCCTGGATGCTGTCTGGCCGCTTCCCATTCCGTCAGACAAGCTCATAATTGCCTGACCGTCCGGATTCTGAACAAAGGTATAGTTATCTCCTGAAACCTCTTGTCCCGTTTTTGGCGTCCATGCAGCGCCGTAAAGCATCTGATAGCTTCCTGCCTCTACCAGTCGAACGACAGATGGCTGATGTCCAATTACACTGCGGCTGTCTCTGACCGGATGCCATTCATGGCCGCCCATAATCTTTGTCAGAATCCCTGCCGCTTCATTGGCCGTCATGCAGGTATTTCCAGTCATATGAACTGTCAGATAGACCTCTTTGCGCTTATTTTCATATTCCAGCACCAACAGGTTGTCTACTGCAGCCCTTTTCCACCGGAACGCCCTGCGGATGGTTTCTGCCCAGGTTCCGGTTACATTAGCCGCCTTCTCCATCTGATGGGAAAATTCTTCCAGAATCAATGCCAGCTCCCTAAACTGGACGATAACGGCATCCCTGCTTTCCAAAAACCGGTTTTTCCATGTCAGATTCATAGTCGCCCGACCCAGATTCCGATTCAGCTGCCGCATATAAGCGTCCTTTCTTCTGCAGGTTTCCAAAAAAAGCCTAGGCATATCTTCATCCCGTATTTTTCCATTTTGCTCAAATGCCCTGAGAAGGTAATATAGGTAGTAACTGTCTTCTTTTTCACAATCTGCTGGCAGACTGCATCTACCGCAGTCTCCGCATACCATTGACGCAGCCGTCTGCATTGCCATTTTTGCGTCTTCTCTGGATAATCGTCCTTCTTCCTCTTCATCGGAAAATGCCTTGGCCAACTGGCCTAAAGAAGCGGCCATCCCGCTAAGCCGGTTCGCCGTATATACATTTACATCTGTCATATCACGACAGACTGGTTTCTGTTTTAAAAGCACAAAAAATCCCTCCTCACCTGCGTAACATTATATACAAGCTGGAGGGAAATATTTGTCAATTCAGGAAGATAAATCCTTCAAATTTTCCGACAAAAGATGCGCTGTCTATTCCACATTGCCAGGCTTTAATAAAATCTCATCTGGATCTACCAGTCCCAGCTTTTCTTTTGCCACCTCTTTTATATATTCTTTTGTCTGGACATATTTACGCTCTTCTTCTAGCTCTTCGGCCCGTTTTTCTTCTTCTTCCTTTATCTCATTGAGACTGTCCAGACGAATCTGATAGTCGCGGTCAATGGACTTTAAAGAGCTGCCCTTAATATTAACAACCACAGCAAGGCTAAGCACTACCATCGTAATTCCCAGCATTGCCATCCGGTTGCCCCATTTATCTTTTTTCTGTGCTCGTGACCGTCTTGTTGCTCTCACTTTTTTCCTCATTTCTAACCCGACATCTAGATAATTTTATTCTAATCCATTGAATTGCTTTTTTCAATAGTTTTATGTAAATTTGGCTGAAAAACCGGTCATAGACTATCATCCCTGCAAATATGCCGCCTATAATATACGCCCTCAGAATCCCATCGTTCTCCCAATAAAGAAACTGGAAAGAAAGAAATCCTGCATAAATCCAATACAGAAAGTCTTCTATTCCTACCCAGAAATCATTATGGCGGATTACGATTCGGACAACCCTAAGAACGTCGTAGCTCATCATCAGCCAGACGCCTGTAAACAGGCTGGTTCCCGTCAGATGCAGTTCCCTCAGCAGTCCTTCCATAGCAGACCCTACTTAAACAGACGGGAAAACATGGATTCCCCAGCTTTTCTCAGCGACTCATTGGAAGAATAGGAAAGGCTGTCCACTGTGCCGTCTACATCCACTTCTCCTTTTTCAATGGTAAGTCTGCTTACATGAAGTCCTTTTCCTTTCAAAGTCAAAAGGCCCAGATCCGTATCTAAAATCACCTGGCATTCGTCAAAGGAAACCACGTCTGTCACTCCAGTGATACTGGCATTCCCTCTATTTTGAAGGACTAATTTATGCGTCCGCCCGCCCAGCTTTTCTTCCATAAAAAAACCTCCTAATATACTTATCTGATGCTTGTTTAAGTATATTAGGAGGTTCCCCGTTTTATGCGGCAAAATGGATTATAAATATCGGTAAAGTTCTTTTGCCTCATCTTTCTTTACTGTCTCTTGCACATCTAACACCTCTACCTTTACCGACTTGCTTCCAAACTGAATCTCTATGCAGTCTCCGCATTTTACGTTTAAAGATGCTTTTGCAACTTTCCCGTTTACTAAAATGCGGCCGGCATCACAGGCCTCATTTGCCACCGTACGGCGCTTAATCAGTCTGGATACCTTCAAAAATTTGTCCAATCTCATGGAATTATGCGTTCACCTGATCCTTTAATGCCTTGCCAGCTTTGAACTTAGGAGTTCTGGATGCCGGAATGGTCATGGTCTCTCCACTCTTCGGATTACGGCCTTCTCTGGCTGCTCTCTCGCCAACTTCGAAAGTACCAAAACCAACTAACTGTACTTTTCCGCCTTTTACTAATTCTTCTGCTACTGCATCAGTGAAAGCCTTGATAGCCTTCTCTGCGTCTTTCTTAGAAATTTCTGCCTTTTCAGCTACTGCTGCAATTAATTCGGTCTTATTCATTTTAGTGTTCCTCCTAAAAATCAATCTCTCTTGCTGCCTAACGGCGTTTCAGTCATATTGCTGTACCTATCATTTATATCTGTTTCTGTTTTATTTGTCAAGGTTTTTTCATCTTTTCCCAGAGTTTTTAAAATAGACTTCTCATCAGCCGCTGGCAAATCAGAGCAGATATACTGGAAGTACACTTTATTTTTTCTTTCTAAGCTGTTTTTTTGCCTCTTTTTCAAGATTCTGAATGGTATCAAGCTGATTTATATAATCACTCATATACATAGGTCTATGCTCAATAGCATTGATTTCGGCAAAGTCAAAACATCCGGAAACAAGGTTGTTAAGCACTTTAAGTCCTGTTTCGGTCAAATAGTTCCTTCCAATAAGAGCCACCGCCATTTGCTCCTGCGACAGACAAACAGTATCTCCATCAGAAGCTGCTTCTTGACTGACAGCAGCTTGAGACTCTTCAAAAACTAAAGAGGAAACTGTTGCAACATCTGTATAAAAGAAAAAGGTGCAACCCCGTTTTTTGAGGTTACACCATCTTTTCCAAAATGCTTTCTTTTACTGTGTCTTACTCGCAAACATACGGCATCAGTGCAATATGACGAGCGCGCTTGATAGCTACAGTTAAAGCTCTCTGATGCTTTGCGCAGTTGCCGGTAATTCTTCTAGGAAGAATTTTTCCTCTCTCAGATACGTATCTCTTTAATTTGTTTACATCTTTGTAATCGATAGTGCCGTTCTTATCTCCACAGAATACACATACTTTTTTTCTTCTGCGCATACCGCCGCTTCTTCTTGGTCTAGCATCAGCTTTATCACCTTTATTAAATGCCATTGGTGTGTCCTCCTTTTAAACTTAGTGAAATCAAGGCTTAGTTAAATGGTAAGCCTTCGTCCTCCACTCCATCCGGAATGTTCATAAATCCATCGCCGATTGCACTGGATGGTGCAGGTCTCTGAGCCTGAGCCGGCTGCTGGTATCCGCCAGCGTTCTGATAACCGCTCATGTCGGATGCTGCTCCCTTGCTGTCAGCGAATTCCTGGTCATCTACGATGACATCAGTAGTATAAACTTTCTGACCGTCTCTGTTGACATAGCTTCCAGTCTGGATACGTCCGGACACCAGCACTCTCATCCCCTGACGGAAATACTTTTCTGCAAATTCACCTGCGCGGTCAAATGCCACACACTGGATAAAATCTGCGTTCTGATCATTTCCATCCTGGCCTCTGCGGCCTCTGCGGTCAACGGCAAGGGTATATCTGGCAATCGCCATAGTTCTCTCGCCCTGGGAGTATCTTACCTCCGGATCTCTGGTTAATCTTCCCATAAGGATAACTCTGTTCATACGATCACTCTTTCTATTACTTGCTGATACTAATTAAGCTTCCTGCTTAACGATTAAGTATCTGATAACTGGTTCCATGATACGAACGTGAGCTTCTACTTCATTTGGGCAGACAGCATCGCCTTCGAACTGGATAAAGTAATAGTAAGCTTCTTTGGCTTTCTGAATCTCGTAAGCAAGTCTCTTCTTACCCCACTCATCCACGTTGGTTACAGTGCCGCCGAAACGGGTGATATATCCTTTCACCTTTTCGATTACTGCTGCTCTCTCTTCGTCTTCCAGCTTCACATTCAGAACAACTGCTAACTCGTACTTGTTCATCTTGCTTTACCTCCTTGTGGTCTCTGGCCCCTATCTCTCAGTGACAGGAGCAAGGATTATAATATGTCACAGATAAATATCTTATCAGAATTTTTCAGGGAATGCAAGACCTTTTTTACTGTTTTTTCTTTTTTATTGGTTTTTCTTTTTTAATGCCCTGGTGTTTTTTTCCACCATCCTTCTGGCCGTCATAACCTGATGCCCGCAGCCCATGCATTTTAAGCGGAAATCCTGTCCTACCCGCAGGATTTCCCAGTCTTTGCTTCCACAGGGATGCGGTTTTTTTAAGGTTACCACATCCCCCACCTCATACTCGTATTTTTCCATTATTTATTTCCTCCGGCTGCCTTTCCTGCAAGAATCCGGTCAATCCCATCTAACTCTTCCTGGGTAAAATCCAGATTCCTTAACGTCTGTATGTTGTCTCCCAGTTGTCTGACGCTGCTGGCCCCTACCAGAACGGAAGTCACTTCTTTCCGCCGCAGTACCCAGGCCAGCGCAAGCTGGGCTAAAGACTGTCCTCTTTTTTCTGCAATCTCTGCCAGTTCTCTGATCTTAGCCAGATTTTCTTCTGATAAATACCTTCCACCTACTGTTGTTCCCTTTCTGGACGCCCTGGAACCTTCCGGAATTCCATGAAGATATTTATTTGTCAGCGCTCCCTGAGCCAGCGGGCTGTAAGCTATACATCCTACTCCTTCCGTCTCCAATAGCGGAAGAAGCGCCTCTTCTATCTGGCGTTCAAACATATTGTAGCGGGGCTGATGAATCAGACATGGTGTCTTATTTTCTTTTAATATCCGGATTGCCTGCTCTGCTTCCTCTGCTCCATAGTTGGAGATTCCTACATATAGAGCCTTTCCTTGTCTTACTATATCAGAAAGCGCTCCCATGGTTTCCTCTAATGGAGTCTCCGGATCCGGGCGGTGATGATAAAATACGTCCACATATTCCAATCCCATCCGTTTCAGGCTCTGATCCAAGCTGGCCATTAAGTATTTTCTGGAACCCCAGTTTCCATAAGGTCCCGGCCAGAAATCATATCCTGCTTTTGTAGAAATAAATAATTCATCACGGTACGGTTTAAAGTCGGACTGAAGGACTTTTCCAAAATTTTCTTCTGCAAGTCCCCTGGCTGGGAAACCGTAGTTGTTCGCTAAATCAAAGTGGGTAATGCCCCAGTCAAAAGCCTGCAGCAAAATCTGCCGTTGCTCTTCGAACGGTTTTTCCAGTCCAAAATTCTGCCACAATCCCAGAGAAATCCTTGGTAGCAGCACGCCGCTCTTTCCGCATCTTTTATATTCCATTGTTTCATATCTGTGTTCTGCCGCCTGGTACATAGTCTCCTCCTTATTCTTCTAAAACTGCTTTTCTTAATATTTCCCCGATTTTTCCGCTGATCACCAGATTCGCATTTTTATCCATGGGCGTAATGCTTTTATTAATCAGGATCAGTTTATTTCCCCTATAATAATCAATGAGTCCCGCGGCTGGATAAACCGTAAGGGAAGTGCCTCCTACAATCAAAACATCTGCCTGACTAATATAAGATATAGCCTTACGGATCGTATCCATATCCAGACCTTCCTCATACAGCACTACATCCGGTTTAATCCTTCCTCCGCACTTGCACCTGGGCACTCCCGGTGCTTCCAGAACCTCTTTTAAAGAATAAAACTCGCCGCAGCGCTCACAGTAATTGCGATGAACGGATCCATGAAGTTCTAACACCTCTTTGCTTCCAGCCGCCTGGTGAAGACCGTCAATATTTTGTGTAATAACTGCCTTTAACCGGCCTTCCTGTTCCAGTTTTGCCAGAGCCAGGTGGGCGTCATTGGGCCGGGCATCCGGAAAAAGCATTTTATTTTTGTAAAACCGGTAAAATTCTTCCGGATTCTTCTTATAAAAGCTATGACTGATAATGGTCTCCGGCGGGTATTGATACTGCTGGTTATATAGGCCGTCCTGGCTCCTGAAATCAGGGATTCCGCTTTCCGTCGATACACCGGCTCCTCCAAAAAACACGATATTTCCGCTGTCTGCTATCCACTGCTTTAACTGCAGTACACCATCCATATCCACACCTCCTGCATATTTTTCTGCCTTTATCCCCATTATACCTGTGTAAAGATTTCAGCACAAGTAAGAATCCGGATAAAAAAGCAGGAATTCTATGCAGATGCTTTTTCAACTGTCTGCACGGAATTCCCGCTTCTGTTTCCATAATCAGAATTCTAATTTTATTTGGTATAGTTGTCGAAATATCCCTGAACGTAAATAATCGGAGTTCCCTTATCGCCGCTGCCGGAAGTTAAATCTGCTAAGGAACCGATTAAGTCGGTAAGCTGTCTTGGGGTGGTTCCCTGGGTCACCATGGTTCCCTTTAAGCTGGATGCCTTGTCATCCTTATCCTTAATATAACCCTTGATTGCTTCCTTTAACTCGTCGCCAGATAAGGATGCAAAATCATTATCTGCCAGATATTTTAACTTCACTTCGTTTGGAGTTCCCTCCAGACCTGCAGTATAAGCCGGAGATACAACCGGATCTGCTAACTCCCAGATCTTTCCTACTGGATCCTTGAACGCACCGTCTCCATAGATCATAACTTCAACCTGCTTGCCGGTTTTCTCTACGATCATGGTATGGATCTTGTCTACCATTTCCTGGCAGTGAATCGGGAACAGTTTTACGCTGTCCTCAGTTGCCTTATTGGATCCTAATAAGCCGTAACGGTCATTGTAGCCGCTGCCGTTAATGCTGGCGGTCATAATATCGTCTAAGCCATATACCTTTTTCGCGCCGTTTGCCTTTAAAATTCTCTTTGTACGCTGACGTGTGTGGATGTCACAGGTTAAAACGGTATCGGTGTAGTTTAAGATTGCTTTTGGATTATTTGCAAATACAATCTCTACTTCTGCGCCTGCATCCTGAATCAGCTGCTTGTAGTATTCTACATAGTCTACGCCGGTAAAATAGTGTTTCTGATAGCCGAACAGTTCTCTGTACTTTTCTTCTGTCAGAACATCGCTCCAGGGATTTACTCCCTTCTCATCCAGCAGATCTAAATCAATCAGATGATTTCCTACTTCATCAGAAGGATAGCTGAGCATCAGAACAATCTTCTTACAACCCATTGCAATACCCTTTAAGCAGATTGCGAAACGGTTCCGGCTTAAAATCGGGAACAAAATGCCAACGGTATCATCGCCAAACTTGCTCTTCACATCCTCTGCAATCTGAGCTGTGGTAGCATAGTTTCCCTGTGCTCTTGCAACGACTGCCTCTGTAACGGCAATGACATCCTTATCTCGGATCTCGAAATGCTCGCCCTCAGCGGCCGCCAGAACAGAATCTACTACAATCTTTGCCAAATCATCGCCCTGACGAATTATCGGGGCTCTCACACCGCGTGATACGGTACCAACCATACGGTCCATAACATTCTCCCATCTTTTCTATCTTTGATTATTTAAAACGGTTTCATTGGTACGATCTGCCATTTCCAGGCAGAAGCCTATATTATTATGCCATAATATGCACAAGAAAGCAAGCGGTTGAAATGTAAAAACTGTATTAGGATTTTTCTTTTTTTTCGTTTTTCAGACCTCTTCATCCAGAAAAATCCCTTGAAAAATGCGGATCTGCCTGTGCCAGTCCGGCAGATGGTTTTCTCCTGTAAAAATTTTTTCCGGCTCTTCGTATCCCATCATCCACCGGATTAATTGTTCCACTGAACAGACTGTTTTTTGTTTTGATTTTACAGAATTTTTCTGAACTTTCCGGCATTTTGACCCATTTTGTGTCAGATTCCAGCTCCATAGGCCATTATTTTGGGAAATCAGAGGATCGGTTATTTCCAGAACCGCTTCTATCTCCTGATCTCTGCCGGGTTTTAATGAAAACAACTGAAGAAATTCCTGGACATTGACAATCCGCCCCATAATCGCCGGTTTTGGAGGTGCAACTGTTTCCGTCCATTTCTCTGGAAAATACAGCAGTCTCTGTTCCTTTTCTTCAAGTCCCCAGACTGCCTCTATTCCCTTTAACTGACGATCCTCGTAATAAAGTCCGATCTGGCCGTCCTCGCTGGCAAGCTCTGTCATCAGATTTTTTACATATGCCTGATCCCGGACCGTATAAACCTGGAAACGCTTAGAAAGCCATTTTTCCATAAAATCTGCGATTGTTTCCAGTTCGTCGTCCTGTTCTGCCAGTTCCAAAGCCGTCTTCCAGATCGCGTTCCCGTACGAAACCCCTGCAGTCTTTCTCTGTTTCTGGGGTTTGTCAAAAATAAACCGGAAATCGAAGGGTTCATAGATTGCCCGGTTTGCTGGCATTAAAAAGGTAAACGGCTCTTTCTTTGTCCATCCATCCTGGAGCATCCGGCAAAGCAGATCCCGCATATGACCCTGATGCCGCCGCTTCCTGTCCGTCGCTACTCCTACAATATAGTCAATCTGACGGCAATGTTCCTGCAAACGGATTTGGTATGGATTTAAATGAATCATAGAAATGATGGTTCCACGATCTTCCTTTATCAAAATCTGGTTATCTTTTACTTTTTCTGTAAAATAGTACTGATCAAATTCCTCTGAATCTTCAAAAAAGGCCTGACTCCACAGAGTCCTGGCCTTTTCTTTTTCCTCAGGTTTTAAATATCGGATTTTTTGTTCCATTTTTGCTCCACCATAAATTTTCTTGCAAAACCAATGGGATTATAGCTCATTTTCGACTTCCGCAGTCCTTCCAGGCCTACGTCGTCTTCCCGATTAACCAAAACCGCATCTGGAAATTCGTGAATTAAAAACTGCTGGTTAATAAACTGGTACAGTCCATGAAACGCCGGATTGGCCTTTTCAATATGAATAACTGCCATCTTTTCTCTTTCATTATAGCTTCCGACTGAAAAGGCCTGAAGCTGTCCGTCAATATACACGCCTGCCATTTCAACTGGAATATGGGAGCAGTTTTTCAAAATCTCATGGATGCCTACAATTTCTTCGTCCAGTTCTTCCATCACTTCTTCTGGCTCCTGCTTTCCTTTTCTCCAACGGTCTAAAAATCCCCAGACGTCCTGCCGATCCGAACAGCAAATCCGGCGGAATTCATATCGGCCTTCATAGGTCCGCATAAAGGAATTGACATGGTTTTTCTTTTTATGAAGCTTCCGGCCTGCCAGTGTACGCATCGCTTCGCCGTCGTAAAGATAATCTTTCAGATCTTCTGCTTCTTCGATAGAAAATTGCTCCGGATCCAGATTCAAATATGTCAGCGAATCCTCATCTGCCAGGTAAATCCTGAGAGGTTGTCCCAGTTCCTGGTTGAAATACTCCTTCATCACTCCAAGAAGCTCCTTCATATCCTCCTGACGGCACGTGGGAATAGAGGTGTATGTTTTACCATCCATCTCCATTTTCCAGAGAAGTCCCTTTTCCTGGTATTTCATATACTGGATATGGTAATAATCTCTCCACAAAAAACTATCTAAAAATACACTCTCACAGGTCTTATCCGGTCGCAGTCCGAAAAACGGGAGAATAATCTCAATATCGTCTGCAGTTACCGGCTTAAAAGTCAATTCCATGTCTATCCCGCCCTGAATTCTTATTTGTATTTTTCTACAATTGCTTTCATTTCTGACCACTTTTTCTCCATATCTGCTACTAAAGCAAACTGGGTATGAGTACGGTCTAAGTTATGGTTTTCCCTCGCAGTTCTAAAATATACATCTCCCTGAAGATAATCTGTCAGGAAACGCATACCACATTCAAGAGTCATCAGCTTTGCTCCCATTGGAAGCATATCCATCTCTGCCTCTGTCAGGCTGCCTTCGCATCCCTCTAAAAATCCCTTGGTATAAATGTCAAATAATGGAAGGGACAGGGAAACTTTGCTTACATCCGGCTCGTCCTCTTCAGCAGTATTGGCGCCAAAACGGATGGAATCGCCGTAATCAAAAATAGAAAGTCCTGGCATAATGGTATCTAAGTCGATAATGCAGATTGCCTGTCCAGTTGCATCGTCAATCATAATGTTGTTCAGTTTTGTATCGTTATGGGTAACGCGCAGCGGCAGACGTCCGTCTTTCTGCATATCCATCGCCATTCCCAGCTCATTCTGACGATCCATAACAAACTGAATCTCTTCTTTCACGCTGGCTGCTCTGCCGCAAACGTCTTCTTCAATGGCCTTTTTAAAGGTCTCGAAACGGGATGGCGTGTTGTGGAAGTTTGGAATTGTCTCAGACAGCTCTTCTGCCGGATACTGTGCCAGCAGTCTCTGGAAATGTCCAAATGCTTTTCCGCTCTGATAGAAGTCCTCTGGCTTTTCCACCAGATTATAACAGGTGGCATTTTCGATGAAGATATAAACTCTCCAGAAATTTCCCTCGTTGTCCTGGTAATACTTCTTTCCATCCTTTGCCGGAACCAGGTTTAAAGTCTCTCTTTCCGGATCTCCGCCGTTTCGGATAATCTCATTGCGAAGAAATTCCGTAACGCCTTCAATATTCTTCATTAAAGATACTGGATCTTTAAAAATATCGGTATTTACTTTCTGAAGGATGTAGCGTACCTCTTTGCCGTCCTGCTCCCAAACCATTGCAAAGGTAGAATTAATATGTCCGCTTCCATATGGTGCGCTGCTTTTAAATGTGCCTTCGATTTGGAATGCCTGTGCAGCTTCCAGCATCTTTTCTGTATTGTACTCCGCCATTATTTAGTCCTCCCACAGCTTCTCTGAATATTTTCCTTCATCTTTCAGGCCCTGAATTGCCTTTACAACCATTTCTTTATCCTCTTTGTAGGTAACTCCGTACCACTTGTCTACGCTCTTTAATACGGTAACCTCTGCTTTTCCTTCTTTTAACAGCTCGTCTACTACAAATGGAATAAAGTATTCACACTTTAATGGATTTACCGGAAGGTTTTTCTCTAAAAACTTAGCGAATCTCTTGTCTAATTCGTCTAAATAGCTGGCTGTAAAGCCCCACAGGTTCATAGAAACCAGAGTTTCTTCTGGAAGTTCAGTCCAGGTCTGTCCATCATCCTCAGTAAACGCCGCGCCGTCACCCTTCTTTTCAATACGGGTTCTCTCTACAATGTCAGTCAGCTTGCCGTTTTCATCAACGCTGCACACTCCACGGGCAACGTGGCCGTTTTCGGTCAGTGTATTGTACAGTTTGTAGCCTACCATTGCATACTGGTATTTATTATCGTCTTCCTGTTTGGAAAGCTGATCGTAAATTGTCTTAAACGCGCTCTTTCCATAATAATCGTCTGCATTGATTACCGCAAATGGTCCGTCAATCACATCTTTGCAGCATAACAGTGCATGGCCGGTTCCCCATGGTTTTACGCGTTCTGCCGGAACTTCAAATCCCTCTGGAATCTTGTCCAGTTCCTGATATACATACTCAACCTGAATGTGCTCTTCCATACGCTTGCCGATGGTTTCTTTAAAATCTTTCTCAATGGCTTTTTTAATAATAAATACCACTTTTTCAAATCCTGCTTCCACTGCATCATGGATGGAAAAATCCATGATAATGTTGCCATACTGATCAATTGGATCAATCTGCTTTAAACCGCCGTAACGGCTTCCCATACCTGCTGCCATAACTACCAATACCGGCTTCTTTCCCATAAGTAACTTCTCCTTTCAGACCTTTTGTGACTTGTTTTCTAATTACCCTCAGTATAGCTTAATCCCAGGTTCTTTTCTTTGCACAATTCGTTCAGATATTTGCACAATCTGGTCAAATATGATAAAATACAAACAGCCTTGCACCCCAATAGGGAGCACTTGTGAAAAGGAGCCGGAATATGGACTACCGCCATACTGCTTTGAAAAGCAGCATTGTCATTAAAAGTATTGTTTCTATCCATTATTTTGAATATATGAGCGACTTTGTGTTTCCCGGAGAGCAGCACGATTTCTGGGAGCTGGTCTGTGTTGATAAAGGAGAAATCCAGGCAGCGGCAGGAGACCGGACTGTCACGCTCAAACGCGGAAATATCCTGTTTCACCGGCCTGGAGAGTTCCACAATGTTATCGCCAATGGCCGGATCTCTCCCAGCCTGGTGGTAATTTCATTTGACTGCCATTCCAAAGCCATGAATCAGTTTGCCTGTCAGTCCCTAACCGTCCGGGAAGCCGAAGCTTCTTTGCTCTCCCAAATCATTATCGAAGCGCGGAATGCATTTCAAGGCAGACTAAACGACCCTTATCAGGAAGAGCTGATCCGACGTCCCGCTCCTGCATTTGGCTCAGAGCAGCTTATAAAAAATTATCTGGAAGAACTTTTAATTCATCTGTACCGCCGGTATTGGCCTGCCGGACAAGGGGAGCCTTCTTCCAGCATCGGACTTTCCGACCGGATTCCCATGCCGGATACCGCGGCTGCTTCTTTGAATAGCCTGGACGCAAAGAAGGAAACCTGCGTCCGCATTAAACGCTATATGGAAGAACATCTTCACGAACCTCTTACCCTTCAGGATATCTGCAGAGATAATCTGATTGGCAGTTCCCAGCTTTCCCGTATGTTCCGGGAGTTTTACCACTGCGGCGCTATCGATTATTTTATCCAGATGAAAATAGAAGCGGCCAGGCAGATGATCCGAAATGACCAGATGAATTTTTCCCAGATCGCTGACCGGCTTGGCTACAGTTCTGTTCATTATTTTTCAAGACAATTCAAAAAGCAGACTGGTATGACCCCTACAGAATATGCGGAGTCTATACGATGTCTGGCGGAAAAAAATGCGGCTGGATGGAATTATCGGGAACCCTAATACATCTTACCATACTTTTTAACTTTTCTTGATAAAGTCCGTATTACACTTCGGACAATGAATACTGATCTTTCCTTTTCCTCTGGGAATCCGAATTTTCTGCCCACAGTTAGGACATTTATAAATATGGTATTCTTTTGCCTGTTCCATGCGGAACTTCCATTTCATTACCGTATCCTGGGCCTTTAAGTAAAGTCTCATATATACCTGGTTTTCTTCTTCTCTGGCCTTAAAGTTTTTGGAAAACATCCGGAAATAACAAAAAACCAGGCCGATAAGTTCCAGCCAGTAAAGCGCCTTGGATTGAACAAAGACATTTACAAGAATCAATGCCAGAACCAGCACCAGCAAAAATTGGTTCAGCTTATCATTCCCATATCTGCCTACCATAAATCTCTGAAATTTTTCTTTTAACTGTTTCATAGCCAAGCCTCTTTTCTTATGATATTAAAAACAATGACTTTCTATCACAGCCGCAATTTTTTCCAATCCTTCTTTGTCTTCTTCTGAAAACCGGTTCAATACCGGACTGTCAATGTCCAAAACTCCTATGATTTCTCCCTGGTTCCGGATTGGTATTACAATCTCTGACAGAGATGCTCTGTCACAGGCAATATGCCCTGGAAATTCATGGACATTCTTGACCAATAAGGTCATATTTTCCTTTACTGCAGTTCCGCAGACCCCCTTTCCAACCGGAATACGTACACACGCCGGTTTTCCCTGAAAGGGTCCCAATACCAGCTGACGTTTCCCATCCTGTTCTTTTATCAGGTAAAAGCCTGCCCAGTTAATCTGATCCAGACTTTCCTTTAATAACGCTGACCCGTTTGAAAGATTTGCTATCAAATCGTTCTCTCCGGTAAGCAATGCATCCATCTGTTTTTCCAGTTCCAAATAATCTGTCTGTTTGTTCATGCACCAACACTCCCAGTTTTTTCATTTTCCATTGTATTCATATATTGAAGAATCCCTAAATGAAGCGTCCAGGCAATCCGATCCTGATATTCTTCATCCGACAGTTTTGCCGCCTCTTCTGTATTGCTTAAAAAGCCGCATTCGACAATTACAATCGGCGCTTTTACATTAAGAAGCAGATAATAGCTATCATTGCCTTTTGCTTTTCTCCGGTTTTCTGCTTCTCCTAACACATAATCAAACCGTTTTTGAAGAATTTCTGCCAGGCGCTGGCCTTTTTCCGAATTTTTATAATAAAATACCTGAGCTCCGCATATTTCCTCCTGATGATAGCTGTTCTGATGAATGCTGACCGCCAGTACCGGCTCTGCCTCGTCGATTATCTGGCACCGTTTTTTCATGTCTGCAGACTTTTTGTGGCTGTCCGATTCTTTATAAAGTCCTATATCGCTTTCCCTGGTCATAACCACTGCAACATTTGCTGCTTCCAGATACGATTTCAGTTTTTTTGCTATCTGCAGATTAATATCCTTCTCTTTCTGGCCGGAAACTCCGATTTTGCCTGGATCATTTCCTCCATGTCCGCTGTCAATTACCACAACCTGCTTTGCGCCCTGCGCTTTTCCTCCTGCCTCTGCCGTCTGCAGGCCGCCTTTTTCCAGAACGCCCATTCGTCCTGCAACTAATGTGACAATTATCAGCATGGCAATTCCCATGATATTCTGCCAAAAGCTTTTCCTATCCATACTCCACCAAAGGCAATTCGCTTTCTTTAATATATTACCTTTTCCCTGTCCACTATTCCCCTTCTGATTCCTGTACAGAATCTAACAGGTTGTAGTCTCTGGTGGCTTCTTCCAGTATGTATTCCAGATATTCTGTTTCCAGGCTTGGATAACCGTGTTCCTGCCACATGGAAAACAGAGGACTGGCTTTCATTTCATCTGCAATCTCAACGGCTCTTCCCCAATAATAATAGCACTTAGCCACAGCATAAAAATCTGACATCTCCTGGATTTGTTTTTCCGTCAGGGCGCTGTCCTCTCTCCGACTCAGCCAGCCATATGCCTGATTATAGAAAACCCGTTCTAAAAACGGCGTCTGGTATTCTGAAAAATGCAAGAGATTCTCGTCTTCTATTTCCTGAATTTCCGCCCATTTTTCCATATCAACCACCTGGGTATGATACTGGAAATTCCGATCTGTTTCCTCAAAATACAGAACGCCATACTGACACGGCGGTACTGCAAGGGAACTGGTTACCACTTCCCAGACGCCTTGCTCCGATACGTCATCGGAATTTGCAAAATGCTGGACATGAAGATGACCGCTTAAAAACAGCGGAATGGTTTCCCAGCCTTCCAGCCTTTCTACCAATGCTTCATTGTGCTCTATGGTGCAATCTGAAGAGTAAATTCTGCTTTCCTCCAGCAGATTATGGTGGGCAACCGGAATCACATTGATTCCTTCTTCAAACGCTGTTTCCAACTGGCTGTCTATCCATTCATAGGTGTCGGTATCAATCATTCCGCCCACCTGTGCTCCCCCCTCATATTGACAGGTATCCAGCATCAGAATCCTTGTGGAATCACTTATCTGATACATATAACTCAAAGAATTCGGATCTCTGCTGACTGCATCATCATATCCCATTGCAAGATAAATCTGTTCAAAATTTTCCGGACTGGTTTTTTCCGCCGGATATCTCTGCCCTTCTTCCATTCTGGCAGCGCTGTTGTTATTGATGTCATGGTTTCCGGGAATCACCAGAACAGGAATCCCTGCATCTTCGATTTTTGCCAGTTTCTCTGCCAGTTCCAGATGGCTGGCTTTCTCTCCATTGTAAGACAAATCTCCGCTTAAAATCACCGCATCCGGCTGTTCATTTAAAACCTCTTCTACAAAGGCATCTGTGATTTCCCAGATATAATTTGTTACCTTTCCGTCTCCATGTTCCATGGAATGCACAAAGCCGGATCCCCTGTCTGTCAGTTCTGAGGCAAGGTAATGAATATCCGTTGCAATAATCAGTTTTAACCCTTCTGGTTCTTCCGGAACTGCGCTTTCTGTACTGTCAGGAAAGGGCACTACTGTCTCCGATTCTTCTTTCGGAGGTCCTGACTCCACACTGGATGTTGTCTCCTGTGTTGTCGCTACCGTTTCGTCCATAATTTCCGGGAAATTCCCGCATCCTGTCATTCCCAGCACAGCCCCAATTGCCAGAACTGCCGCCATCCTTCGCTTCATGTCGCATCCCGCCTTATTCATAAGTTACAATATCCCAGACAGACGCTGGTTCAAATCCTAATTTCCAGCATCCGACTCCGCCTAAATCGTTTTGGCGGATCAAATCCATTTTTAATTCCAGAGATTTTTCCTCTTCCATCCACAGATACTGGGAACCTCCCTCAATTGCCTTTTCTCCATAATATTGTCCCAGGCTGTCCTGCCAGTAAAGCTCTACCTGATTCTCTTCCACCCATTTTTTTGCTTTTTCAATTCCCATTGCCTCAGAACTTATCTTCTTTCCATCTTCGGTCTCTGTCCAGAGGCGGGTGTAAAACGGAATTGCATTGATTACCTTTTCCTTCGGAACTTCCAGCAGGGTATTTTCAATTCCCTGTTTCACATAATCAATAGAAGCTACGCTTCCTGGCTCTCCACCTGCATAGTGTTCGTCATACCCCATAATAATTACATAATCTGCTACAATTCCCTGTTCTGTCCTGTCGTAGAAACGGTTATATGACGCAGGTACATAGTTATCTACAGATAAAATCAATCCATTATTCCGGCAGGCGGCAGACATCTCTCTGATAAACTGGACATAATGAGGACCTGCGCTTTCCTTCAGGCTTTCAAAATCCAGGTTGTAGCCGTCAAACCCGTACTTTTTTGCATCTGCCATTAAATTGTTAATCAGCTTCTTCCTTACAGACGTTTTTGACAGCAATACTTCCGACTGCACATCTTTGCTAAAATTATCAATCAGAGCCCAAACCTGGACTCCCGCCGCATGAGCTTTTTCCACATAAGCGGCATCTGCCAGACAGTTATAGCCGCCCTCATTGTCTGTCAGGGCAAACCAAGTCGGGCTGAGAACATTCACTCCCCTGGTGTTTCCAAAATAGCTGTCAAAGGTGCTGTTTGCCTCTTTCGTTGTTACCTGGTGCCAAGCCAGAACGACTTTTTCCTCTAATGCCAGTCTGGTATATTCCGGTTCTTTAAAATCACTTGCTGGCGTAATTTCCTGTATATCTCCCAGACGTTTTTTCTCTATATATCCGATAAACCCATCCTGGGTACGAACTTTGGACCATTTTTCCATCTCTTCCAGGACTTTGACCTGGGTTCCGGCTTCTGCACGGGTAATGATCGGGCTCTTGATTCCTCCCTTTTGGCGAATCATGCTATCTTTTTTTACATCCACCCAAGACTCAGCAGTCCAGGTATTGTTGATAAACAGCCTTTTTGCCTCTCCGCTGTCAAAGGCGCCTATCTGAATATCGGTATATGCAGCAACCAGTTCAATCGACACAAAAACGTCCTTGTCTGTTACCCACAAAAGCGGTCTGCCATCTTCTCCCAGGGTTTCGCTGTCTGCATAGCGGACTTCTGTAGGCAGAGCATACGAAAGGATTTTTTCTTCTCCGTCCCAGTAAAAGCGCTTGTTTAAATTGCTGTTTACCCACTCTAACGGAAGGTATGTCGTTCCGTTCACATACAAACCCTTAACTTCTGACAGTTCATCATTTAAAATCAATGCCACAGCATCGTCTTTTGCATCAAAGAAATCGGAAGCCTCCATCCATTCGTCAGAAGGCGTATATCTTCCGATTACCTGAACCCCTGCGTAACCGGCAACGATTAATAGAATCAATCCAATTGCAATAAACATCGGCAAAAGTCTCTTCATCATCCCAGCATCCTCCAACACGTTAAACTTAACATTATTATATCACACCTTATCGCCCGATCCTAATTAAATTTTCATTACATCTCCCTCCCATCAGCTTTGCTGGCAGGCTGAGACGGCATCGCTGATATTCCCTCCCCTTTTCCTGTTTCACTTTTTCAGGGAAATCCGGTCAAACCGTATTTCCTTTAGGCATCCCTCCTCTGCTCCTACATAATCTCCCATGTAAAACCCTCCGTCTTCTTTTATCTCGAAAATCTTGCTCCAGTCCGCTTCTGTACTTAACTTTCCATCAATATAAATCGGGATTCCTTTATTATAATAACGTCTCAGGCCCTCTAAATACCTCTGCTGCTGATGCATCTTTTCTTGTTCTTCCTCATGCCCCATAAGGTCTCCTTACCGCGTTCTCCGCATACTGGCTGCTGGTAAAATAAGGAAGCAAAAGGAGGTTTTCTGTGACATATTATATCCTGTTCTGCTCTCCTTATTTTACGAAAACAGCTGTCCAAATAATCTGATTGTTTCTTCTGTTACACCATAGGCATCCATCGTACAAGGTACCCGCAGGATAGGCACGTTCATATGCTTTTCTGCCAGTTTTCTGAATTCTTCACTGCCAAATGCACATAGATAATGCCATCCCTCTTTTAACTGCTTTCTTTCTTTTAACAACGGCATATAGGATTCTATCTGCCATTCGCAAAAGGAACCAATCACCAGTTTTTTCCGACACCGAATCAAATCCGCCCTTCGGCCTTCTTCCTCCCTTCCGCAATCCAGCAAAACAGCCTGAAAATCCCCGCACATACATTGGATTAGTGTTTCATCATCTGCACGCGGAAAATAGCTGACGCCAAGAATCTGGTATTGATCTTTTGTCCCTTTCAGTCCCAGGCAGCAGACTCCAAACCGGTCAAAATCTCCATGAGAATTCCACTCCAACACCGCTGTCTTCCTGTTTTTTACTCCTGACAGGTAGTTTGCCAGCAGAAGCGTCAGATGGGTAGTCCCTGCTCCTGACCCTGCTCCGATGATTCCTACAGTTTCTTTTTCCATTTCAACAAATTTTTTATCCGCAAAAAAACAGTGGTCTTACCATCTCCTTTCTTTTCTGTCAGCCTGTCCCATAGTTCCTGATAAAAGCTTTCCGCATCTTTATCCGGTCGTTCTGTTTTCGGAAAATAGGGCATAAACAGCGTTTCCCTTTCTAACCCTTTCTGGGGACAGCTGGGCAAAAAACCAGGTTCCAGAAAATTAAAAATCAAAACCGTCTGATTTCCGCCCAGTTTTCTGACTGCCCTGCTGTTCTCTATTTGATTGTAGGGTTTACCGCCGCACACGCATACCAGAGACTTTTTCAAAAAATCCGTTTTTTCATGATCTCTTACTGCAGCTGTCCAGTCTGTGCCATAGTCCCTGATGTACACCTGGAACTCTCCGGCCTCCTTTAGCCGGACCTGAGGACCATAATGAGGGAGCAGCCTCCATGATCCTACCTGGCATATTCCGCTGCTGTCCGGATCTGCATGGGCATATTCTGCCAGTATGATTCCATGCCCTGATAAATTGCGTTCTTCATAGAGATTGGAAATTCCCCATCTCCAGAGACAGGATGACAGGCCCAGCGCCAGATGCGTAACTCCTATATTAGGTACGCTTCCGACAATGGACACGATTCGAGCGACATCAGAATTTTCTTGAATTGGCCGCGGCTCTGTTTCCATCAGAGCTTCCAGACGTAATTTCACTTCCAGAGCTGTTTTCAGCCTCTTTTCCCTGATTTGCAGACAATCCCGCACAAGTGTGCCAAGTTCCCGTCCTAAGGCCATATCCCAATCCGTCCGGTTTTCCTGTCCCAGCCGCTCCGGTAATTGTCCGGTCGCCAGATAGAATAGGAGTACACCAATGGCATAGATGTCTGTACGCTCATCTAACGGTTCTTTTGTATACTGCTCTGGAGCTGCACATCCAGGCGTTCCGCAGCGGATATTGGTTTCATTGGCCTGCGTCAGGTAGTCTGCATTTCCAAAGTCTACCAGTTTAATAACGTCATGGCATAGAAGAAGGTTATTCGGCTGTAAATCCAGGTGTAAAATGGGGTCTCTTCCTGCAGAATGCAGGTACTGTACCAGGCTGCATATCTGAATCCCATAGCGGATTACCATGCTCCTGGAAAGATAACTCCGGCGCTGTACCAGAGTCATTAAAGATTCTCCTTCAAGAAATTCTTCGATAAGATAACAATGTGTGTCCGTTTCTTCTAAATCGTATATGATAGGAATAGAGGGGTGATGAAGCTCCTTCATGATCCGGGCTTCCCTTAGGAACTGCTTATAACAGGCATCTGACTTCAGCACTTCCTTAATTGCCCGATATTCTCCCAGGCTTTCATGCTTTGCCAGATAAACTGTGCCCGTCCGTCCCCTGCCAATCATACGGCATAGGCGATATTTTCCAAACAGAATGGTGTCTGAAATGTCCACCTCCCTCTCTGATGTCGTCTCTGGATTTCATTATAGTATAATCACTTTCGATATTCAACTAATAGACTTTTTTAGACTTTTAAATTTTTTTAACATAGTAATTGCTATTTGCTGATAAAATATAGTATAGTAATATCATGGATTACAATGTGTAAAATTTGCTTGTAAACTGTTAGACTTATAAAGATAGGAAGTGATTTTCCATGAAAATAGAACGAATTAATGAAAACCAGATTCGCTGCACCCTTACCAGCTTCGATTTAAGCGTGCGCAACTTAAACTTAGGAGAACTTGCCTACGGCAGTGAAAAAGCCAGAAAGCTGTTTCGTGAAATGATCCAGAAAGCGTCTAATGAGGTTGGATTTGAGGCGGAAGACATTCCGCTGATGGTAGAGGCCATCCCTCTTTCCAATGAAAGCGTTATGCTGGTCATTACAAAAGTAGAAGATCCAGAAGAATTAGATACCCGTTTTTCCAAATTTTCGCCTTCCAGTGACGATGGAAATTCTCTTCTGGACAGCCTTGCCACAGAACTTTTAGAGGGCGCAGACGGTATTTTGGATCTCCTTCACGGGCTGGATCCATCCCAGGTTCCTTCCCCTGACCTTTCTAAGAAGGAAGAATCCTCTGATCCGTCCCAGACGTTCCGGATTTTTACCTTCCCAAAGCTGGACTTAATCAGCGAGGCGGCCAGAGCCGTTGGCGGACAGTTTTCCGGCGAAAGCACCCTTTATAAAAAGCCGGAAGAGGGACCTTATTTTCTGGTTCTGAAAAAGCCGATGGATACCTCTGATTTTAACAGGGTCTGCAACACGATGGCAGAATACGGCGCAAAAATCCGCCACGATTACGCCACAGAATCCTACTATGCAGAACATTATGAAGTGTTAATTCCAGATAATGCGCTTCAGATATTAGCTGGCTTGTAAAAAGGTCAGGTTCATACCAAATCTGTAACATCCGGAATTAAAAAGCTATCCCGCTGAAAGGAAACTTCTTATTTCTTCCATATCAGTGTGATAGCTTTTTTATCTCTGCTTTTAGGTTAATAAAAACAGATCCTTCAGCTTTTCTAAATACTGTCTCAAAATCTCTTCATACTTTTCTACTTCTGGAGCGTGGAGAGAACGTTCTTTCGGACTCATTTGATAAGGATCCAAAGCATTATTATATAACAGACGTCTGGGCTTTTCTTCCTCCCTGTTTTGATACTTCTATTAAATATCGCCTATATAAAAAGAACCCAAAAGACCTCATAAATACTTGGATTTTTAGGTTCTTTGCGAAAAAAATCCCGAGCGGATACTCGGGACTTTGTCTGCAGTCTAACCTGTCTTTTTTTATTAGCCTCTGGTTGCCAGAATTTCGTTGATTCCAGTTACCAATGCGTCACAATCAATTCCATGAACCATGCAGGCCTCCTCTAAGGATTCTCCCTGGGAAGATGGGCATCCTAAGCAATGCATACCAGCTCTCATCAGGATCGGAGCGATACAGTCGTCTACCTGAATCAGTTCGCCGATTAACATATCTTTATTAATTAACATAATTTTTTCCTCCTTATGGTGTGCTACGTACAATATAACACCTTTATAAGCATTTGGCAAGGAGCAATCTTTGGCATCTCACTATTTTTGTTTCTTATTTAAAACACAAAACTTTTCCATACCATCTTGACATGTATACAGTATTTTTATACAATATCGGCGTAAACTATAAATAACACTTTCACAGGATTTTATATAGGAGGAAATTATGAGACCAGAATGGAATACCTTTAATTCCGGCGTATGGGAAAAAGAAATCAATGTCCGCGACTTTATTCAGAAAAACTACACACCTTATGATGGTGATGATTCTTTCTTAGCCGGCCCAACCCAGAATACTAAGGATTTATGGGCACAGGTTATGGATCTTTCCGAGCAGGAAAGAAAAGCTGGCGGCGTATTGGATATGGATACAAAGATTATCTCAACCATTACCTCCCATGGTCCAGGATATTTAAACAAAGAGAAAGAAACCATTGTCGGCTTCCAGACCGATAAGCCTTTCAAGCGTTCCCTGCAGCCTTACGGCGGTATCCGTATGGCAGTAAAAGCTTGCCAGGATAACGGTTATGAAGTTGATCCGGAAATCGTTGAGTTCTTTACCAAGCATAGAAAGACTCACAATGCCGGCGTATTTGATGCATATACCCCAGAAATGCGTGCCTGCCGTTCCAGCCACATTATTACCGGTCTTCCAGATGCATATGGCCGCGGACGTATCATCGGCGACTACCGCAGAGTTGCTCTTTACGGTGTTGACCGTCTGATCGAAGACAAGACCGAGCAGAAAAATACTACTCGTACCATCATGTACTCTGACGTAATCAGAGAGCGTGAGGAATTATCCGAGCAGATCCGCGCCCTGGAAGAGTTAAAAGAACTGGGCCGCATTTATGGATACGATATTTCCAAGCCTGCAACTGACGTAAAAGAAGCAATCCAGTGGCTGTACTTCGGCTATCTGGCTGCTGTTAAGGAGCAGAATGGCGCTGCAATGTCCTTAGGACGTACTTCTACCTTCATCGACATTTATGCAGAGCGCGACTTAAAGGCTGGAAAATATACCGAAGAGCAGATTCAGGAATTCGTAGACCACTTCATTATGAAGCTTCGTCTTGTAAAATTTGCCCGTACTCCAGAGTACAACGAATTATTCTCCGGCGACCCAACCTGGGTTACCGAATCCATCGGCGGCGTTGGTATCGACGGACGTCACATGGTTACCAAGATGTCCTTCCGTTATCTGCACACCTTACAGAACCTTGGTACCGCTCCAGAGCCAAACTTAACCGTTCTCTGGTCTACCAAGCTGCCAATGCACTTTAAGCGTTTCTGTGCAAAGACCTCTATCGAGTCTTCTTCCATTCAGTATGAGAACGACGACTTAATGAGAGTAACCCACGGCGACGACTATGCAATCGCCTGCTGCGTATCTTCCATGAGAGTTGGTAAAGAAATGCAGTTCTTCGGCGCACGTGCAAACCTGGCTAAATGCTTATTATACGCAATCAACGGCGGTGTTGATGAGATTACGAAAAAGCAGGTTGGTCCTAAGTACCGCCCAATTACTTCTGAGTATCTGGATTACGATGAGGTTATGGACAAGTACAAAGACATGATGAAGTGGCTGGCTCGTGTTTATGTAAACGCTTTAAACATCATTCATTACAACCACGACCGTTACTGCTATGAGCGTATCCAGATGGCTCTTCACGATAAGAAGGTTACCAGATGGTTCGCTACTGGTATCGCTGGACTGTCTGTTGTTGCAGACTCTTTATCTGCAATTAAGTATGCAAAAGTTAAGACCATCCGCGACGAAAACGGCATTGTAGTAGACTACGAAGTAGAAGGCGACTTCCCGAAATACGGCAACAATGATGACCGTGTTGATGAAATCGCAAGCGATTTAGTTCATACCTTTATGAATTATATTAAGGGAAATCACACCTACCGCGGCGGTATCCCAACAACTTCCATCTTGACAATTACCTCTAACGTAGTATATGGTAAGAATACCGGATCTACTCCTGATGGAAGAAAGGCTGGCGAGGCATTTGCTCCTGGCGCAAACCCAATGCACCGCAGAGACAGCCACGGCGCTGTAGCTTCCCTGGCTTCTGTTGCAAAACTGCCATTTAAGGATGCACAGGACGGTATTTCCAACACCTTCTCCATCATTCCAGGCGCTCTCGGAAAAGACGATCAGGTATTTGCCGGAGATTTAGATGTAGAACTGGATTTAGGTCTGGACGAAGAATAATTCTATTGGCCCCATCCTGAACAGGAGGTTTCTATGGAAAATAAAAACGTTGATGATTTAATCGCCATGATTGACGGTTTTATGGCTGAAGGCGGCGGACATATGAATGTCCGCGTAGAACAAGACGGCGGAGTCCACACCGACACCGCGTCTGTAAAAATAACTACAATGAACTCCCTGGACTGCGCAGGCGGCAACATGGCCTGCAAAGTTCCTACCCTGTTTGAGGGTATGGATAGGGAAGAAGATTAAATTTAAGGAGGATTTCACCATGACACACGCAAGCGAATCTCAGATCGATAACCTGGTTTCCATGTTAGACGGCTATGCTTCTGAAGGCGGCCACCACTTAAATGTAAATGTATTTACCAAAGAAACTTTGTTAGATGCGCAGGCCCATCCGGAGAAATATCCTCAGCTTACCGTCCGCGTTTCCGGTTATGCTGTAAACTTCAATAAGCTGACCAAAGCTCAGCAGGATGAGGTTATTTCCAGAACATTCCACGAGGCAATCTAATACGTGTGCGTCTGACAGCATTCTATGAATGCAGACGCTGATGACAGGGCGCTGCAAATGCAGCGCCTTGTTTTTACAAAAACAGCCCGCAAAACGTATTTCTCATAGTCTATCAACCACAACTAGGAGGGATTTTATGATAGCTCATGTTCATTCTATCGAAAGCTTTGGCACTGTAGACGGGCCTGGCATCCGCTTTGTCGTATTCTTAAAGGGTTGTCCCATGCGCTGCCAATACTGCCATAATCCTGACACCTGGACGATGGACGGCGGCACGGATATGAGTGTGGCAGAAATTTTGGCAGAATACGAGAAGACCAGACATTTTTATACCCACGGCGGCATTACCGTTACTGGCGGAGAACCGCTGGTACAAATTGATTTCGTTACAGAACTCTTTGAAGAGGCCCACAAGCAGAATATCCATACCTGTCTGGACACTTCCGGAGTTACTTTCCGGCCAGACAACCCAGACATTTTGAAAAAATTCGACCGTTTAATGGCAGTTACCGATCTGGTTATGCTGGATATTAAACATATTGACCCGAAAAAGCATCTGGAGATCTGCAGACAGCCCCAGGATAATATTCTGGCGTTTGCCCGTTATCTGGATCAGCGTTCTATCCCTGTATGGATCCGCCATGTAGTGGTTCCAGGGCTTTCTGACGACGAAACCGATCTGGAACGTCTCGGCAGATTTATCGGTACTCTTCACAATGTAAAGGCTCTGGACGTTCTTCCCTATCACAATATGGGCAAGTCTAAGTACCACAAATTGGGGATTCCTTACGTTCTGGAAGATACTCCGCCTCTGCCAAAGGAACAGGCAGTATGGGCCCGGAAAATCATCTTAAACGGTATCCGGGAACAGCGGATTGCAGATTCTGAAAGCTGAGCATTCTCCGTTTTAGAGAATGCTCCTAAAATTAAACAATCTGCTGGCAATTTGCTCTTGAATATTCTATTGAAATGGTTTAGAATAAAAAGACAAAAGTACTTTTATTTTATAAGGAGGTAATTACCATGGCATATGTAATCAACGACGGCTGTGTAAGCTGCGGCGCTTGCGCTAGCGAATGTCCAGTAGGCGCTATTTCTGAAGGAGATGGCAAGTACGTTATCGACGCTGATACCTGCATCGACTGCGGTACTTGTGCAGCTACATGTCCAACTGGCTCTATCGAGGGCTAATTGACATACACGCATACATAATGCCTCTTCCGACGGAAGAGGCATTTTTGTTGTTTTACCGTTTTTCACATTTGTACTGATTTGTTTTTTCCAAACTTCTTTTTCTTAAAAAATGGAATTTTAGCTGCAGCAGCTTCTGCACGGCCCCGATTGTCCTTTTGATAGGAGCGAATGATTTCGTCTAACTGCTTAAACCGTTCTTCTTCCTTTTCATCCGATGCCCGAAACAGATATTCCATTTCCTGGGTCACTTTTTCATTTACCATACGGCTGATATCCTGGCTTAATTTTTCATTATTCGCATCCAATGCCTTGCCAATAATAAAGTTCATTATCTCCTGGAACTGTTCCATCTTCTCTTCTGCCGATGCTCCTACAACCGGAACCTGCTGCGTTACTTCTTCTGGGAAACCAGAGCATTCTCCCTGCGCTTTCTCCCTTTCATTATCTGATGCCTCTGTTTTTTCCTCCTTCTCATGCTGTTTTGAAGCCACGCCTCCGCTTAAAGGACCTCTGCCTGCCAGCGCCCCATTTCCAGACATTCTCCCTGTGCTTCTTGCCCCCTGCTCAGAAACTGCTGCACATTCTTTTAAAGCCTTTTCCATATCTTCCTCCAACACCTCATCCGATATTATTAAGCCATTCCCCGATTCCATAATTCTGTCCAGTGCACTTTTAATCGCCTTCAGCTGGTACCCTTTTTCCTTCAGCACCTTTACCTGCTTCAGCAGACGAATATGCAATTCTGTATAATAACGATGTCCCATGTCATTTCTGGGAATATCAAGCTTTAGTTCTTCTTCCCAATATCGAAGTACATGCGCCTCTACATCTACTTTTTTTGATGCATCGGATATTAAATAGTGTATCTCATTCATACCTTGTCTCTCCTTTGGTTTTCTCCATCCTGCTTGTCCCACTTATTGGAAAAAGCCTGCTGGATTCTCTTAACCTATTTATAATGTATGCAGGGAAAAACCGGATTATGATTCCAAGAAATAAAAGAAGCCAAGTTTTTTCATTTCTTGGCTTCTTAGGAAAGGTATCGAAAATTAGATAGTTGTCTGATTTATCGGCAGATTACGGGGTATTCGTAATCATAACGCCATTTGTTCTTGTGGATTGCGTTTCTATAACGCCATTTTTCCACACTCCGTGAGTTCCGCGGACGCGGTAATAATAACCGGAAGGCTGGTTGTTGACTTCAAAGCTGACTGTTGCTATTGTCAGCTCTCCAGACGGATCATCCTCTGGTGTAAATGTAAAATCAAAATCATCTACCTGAGTCCATCTCTCATCTGCATCCAATCGATCTAAATATAGATGAATGCGGATTTTATCCACTGGTACATGAGCAGTCGTAGCCGCTGAAATGCCAATTGCGCCGCCGCCAGCATTGGTAACACCGGAATTAGAAACACTTATATAATCGCCTCTTGTGGTATCCATAGCGGTCGCTTCTCGTTCACATCTCTCTGAATTGTTTGGATAGAAACTCTCTGTTTTTGCAAATGCCGGTACTGCAAAAATGATACTACAAATAGCTCCCACAACTAATGACTTTTTTAAGATGTTCCTCATAAAATATGCCTCCCTTCATTCCATTTATAATTCATGTGACATATTTATAAACGTTTTTTATATTAATTTGTGACTTAAGATTAAAAACTTAACTCTTCTACTATTTTTTCAAATTCGTCTTCTTCTATTATTCCTTCTAGGTAATAAAAATTTTTGTCCTTTTCAAATGTCATACTATATTCCGCTTGTTTTTCTGGACTTACATTTTTTTCAATAGTTAAAACTTTATCCAGCCATTTATTTTCTACATCTATATATGTTTTTCTATCAGAACTAAGTGTATCCGAATTTTCATTAAATCTTCGGCTTTCCATTAAATGTATTCTTTTTCCTTCATACTCAAATTCTAAAAACGCAAACTCTTTTTCCAAAACTAACTTACTAAACTTCATTCCATCCGGCCGATATCCAATCTTCAGCACCGGAATTCCCAATTCTTCTTCTATTATTTTATATGCTTCATCTTCACTATCTACATTAATATAATTTTCTTCTTCATTATCCCAAGCAATATCACTGCTTTTCCCATCTCTTACATCTGGTCTATACTCCAACTCTTTTCTGCCACTGACTCCAATTCCAGTGGTCCACAGCAAAGCTCCTGCAATTGCAGCAGCCAAAAGAAGTCCCCATGCCCTGCGGGTAAAACGACGCGGCTTGTGGGTATCCTCCACATCTGTATTGTCCGTACCTGTTTCTGTATTTGCTTTTTCCGTACCTGTTTTTTCTGCTTCCTTCTCCGGCGGACGCTCCGGTTCCGAAATTTCCGCTGACCGCAGATGAGTGTCCAGTTCAATAATCGGGTGAGACGTGGCTGCACTAAGCTCTTTTTCCAGCTTCGGCTCGATTCCTCGTTCCCTCATTTTTTTCAGGATCTCTTCAAACTCATCGGAAGGTGCTGCATTTTCGCCTTTATCCGCTGGCTCCAGCTCCTGAGTTTTGTCCAGTGCTTCTTCCTCTGCCATTTTTGCAGACTTCACCTGGGCCTCGGCCATTTCCAGCTCCCTTAAAAGCTGTTCGTCGCTGTAGTCAAACGCTTCCTGAAGCAGTAATTCAATTTTTCTATCTTCAGACTGAATGCTGTCTGCCTCTTTTTTCCTTTCCACGCTGCACCTCGCATTGATTTTATAAATTGCTGATTCTTCCCTCTGTTTCCCCAATTTCCCTGGTTCTGAGGGTTGACTTTTTCTTTATTCTGGTTACTATATAACTATAAAAATACCGGAGGTCTTTTATATGAAAAAAATCATACTGACCGGCGGCGGTACCGCTGGCCATGTTACCCCGAATCTTGCACTGCTTCCGTCTTTACAGGAATTAGGCTATGAAATCCATTATATTGGTTCCAAACAAGGCATTGAGAAAAAACTGATCGAAAGCGCCGGCATCCCCTATGATGCTATCTCATCTGGCAAGCTCCGCCGCTATTTTGACTTGAAAAACTTTTCCGATCCGTTCCGTGTTGTAAAAGGCTATCTGGAAGCCCTAAAATTAATGAAAAAATATAAACCCGATGTGGTATTTTCCAAAGGCGGCTTCGTTTCTGTTCCTGTCGTTTTAGCTGCAAAGCACTATAAAATCCCAACGATTATTCATGAATCAGATATGACGCCCGGCCTTGCCAATAAACTGTGCATCCCATCCGCAAAAAAAGTCTGCTGCAATTTTCCAGAGACATTGCCATACCTTCCTGCTGATAAGGCAGTCTTAACTGGTTCCCCAATCCGCGCCGAGATTCTCCAGGGCGATCGTCTGGCAGGCTTAAAGTATACCGGCCTGACACCAGATAAGCCGATTATTCTGATTATCGGCGGCAGTCTTGGTTCTGTCAAAGTAAATACTGCTGTCCGCAGCATCCTTCCCCGCCTTTTACAGCAATTCCAGATTATACATATCTGTGGAAAAGGTAATCTGGATGAAACCCTAATTGGCACAGACGGATATGTACAATACGAATATGTAGATGCCCCATTAAAACACTTATTTGCTGCTGCTGATCTGATCATTTCAAGAGCTGGCGCCAATTCCATCTGTGAAATATTGGCTCTCCGGAAACCGAATCTGCTGATTCCTCTCTCCGCTGCTGCAAGTCGCGGCGATCAGATTTTAAATGCAAAGTCTTTTGACAAACAGGGATTCAGCGCCGTACTGGAAGAAGAAAATCTGACTGATGACACGCTGTATCAGGCTGTTACCCAGTTATATAACAATCGCCAGACTTATATCTCTGCTATGGAAAACAGCCATCAGGGAAACGCTGTAAACACCGTTATCTCATTAATTGAACAGTATGCCGATTAATGATCCATATTCTCTTTTCTCAATTCCCTTCGGAGAAATTTCCTGGCTCTTGAAATTCTGGCACGACAGGCATCACTGCTAATTCCCAGAATCTCACAGACTTCTTTCTGCGGCCGGCCTTCTATCAAATGCAGGATGGCCGCTTCTTGTAAGTCTTTACTCATTTTGGCAATGACCTTATATACTTCTTTCAAAGTCTCATTTTCAAAAATTTGATTAAACGAGGATTCCGTATAATACTGTTCAGACATTCTGCAGTCTTCAATAAATTCCTCAGAATCAATACTAATCGTATTCACCTTTCGCTGTTTTCTGTGATAATCTACACAACGATTTTTCAGAATCCTTACCAGCATTGCTTTCTTACGATCTAACGTCCATTCTAAAGAATAATGTCCAAAATAGGATATAAATGTTTCCTGCACAATATCGTCAATATCTTTATCCGGAATGCCATACGATTTTGCCAATACTCGAAGAGTCGCCTGATATTCCTCATACATAGACAGCAACAGCTCATTTATCTTTTGCTGCATGTTATTCTCCTAAACTATGAAAGGGCGTTCTGAATCTTTTCTGCGATTTGAGCCAGTTTCTCACTATCTGCTGTGTGAGGTTCCCATGTTACCATCGCCGGGCCGCCTTCATATCTTGGAATGATGTGCATATGAAAATGAAATACTGTCTGGCCTGCTTCTAAACCATTATTCTGAACCAGATTAAAGCCTGCGCATCCCAGCGTTTCTTTCATCGCTGCGCCTATTTTTGCCGCTAATGGAAGTACCTTTGCTGCAGTTTCGGCATCTAATTCACATACATCTTTAAAATGATTTTTTGGAAGAATTAATGCATGGCCTTCAGAAGCTGGTCCCAAGTCCAGAATGACTCGAAATTCCTCATCTTCATATACGGTAGCAGATGGAATCTCTCCATTTGCTATTTTGCAAAAAATGCACATCTCATCTTTCATAAACAATCTCCTCCTGGTTTCCTTATCTTTCTTGCCTCTGTCCTCGGCTTCCGATACAGAACCACACCCATCAGCAATCCGATAAAAATTCCCGACAAATGGGCCGTATTATTGGTTCCTGCATTGGTAAATCCCAGATACAGAGAAAAAATTGCCATTAAAATTAATTGTCTGCTGCTTAAATCCTCAAGTCGTCCTTTATTTCTGAGAACTGCATAAATCAATCCGCCAACAACTCCAAATATCGCTCCAGATGCTCCTGCTGATACCACATTCGGCTCAGTTGTCCAATAAAAATAGACAGAAACAATATTGGCTCCTATTCCGCACGCCAAATAAAATATCAGATATTTTACTTTTCCCAGCGCCCGCTCTAAGTTATCCCCTAAAACGAATAAAATCAGCATATTATTCACTAAATGTTCAATTCCAAAGTGCATAAACATTGCTGTTATCAGTCGATAATATTCTTTTTGTAAGACCACCAGCGGCGCATACAACGCACCATATTTTACCATTATTTCCGTATTTTGACTGGATCCTTTTCCTTCAAGCAGTAAAAAATATAAGATATTTACTGCAATCAGGCAGCCATTCACCCAGGCAATTTGATTCTTGGAATGTGACGAATTCATGGCAATTATCTCCTTCGTAGTAGGAACATTTTACCATAAATTATGCCTAATTTAAAGACTTATCCTGGTTTGTTTTGTTTTTATTTCTGTAATATCTTGTTTTAATTTCTTAAGGATCCTTTAGAGATTCGTAAATTGCATTTTTTCTTCTTCTCCTTTATAATGATGGGGTAAAAGCCATTTCGGCATTTAAAGGAGGACTATATTGATTATGATGAAGAAACAAATACTTGCATTTTTTATGGCAGCTTCCTTATCTGCTGCAACTATGACTGGCTGTGCCAGCCGTCCGTCTGCAAATGAAACAACTGCCCAGGAAACTGTAGTAAATGTATCTCTGGATGATGTTCTGAATGACATAAAAGAAGCTTATGGTGAGAATTATATTCCAAATACTGCTGCCGACGACCAGATGATGGCCGATGTTGTTGGTCTCTCTCCGGATCTTTGCGAAAGTTACGTAGCGGAAATGCCCATGATCAGCACCTTTGTGGAAACGTTTATCGGTGCAAAAGCCAAGGAAGGTAAGGGTGATGATGTCGAAACCGCTCTGAATGCTTATCGGGATCGTCTGGTAAATGATACCATGCAGTACCCAATGAACGTTTCCAAAATTCAGGCATCCCAGGTAGTCCGCCATGGCGACTATGTATTTTTTGTTATGTTAGGCGGTCCTACCGACGAAGCTTTGGAAAAAGGCGACGAGGCAGCTTTAGAGTCTGCTTCTGAAAACAACCAGATTGCCATTGACATTATTAATGGCTACTTCCAATAAGCCATGGTATTCAGCAGTCTTTTATTTTTATTCCGCTTTCTGCCGCTGTTTCTGGTGCTGTATTTTGCAGCGCCAAAACGGCTGCGCAACACGATTTTATTTATTGGAAGCCTTATTTTTTATGGTTGGGGGGAGCCGGTCTATATCTCCCTCCTTCTATTTTCCACATTAGTTGATTTTATTCATGGAAAACTGGTTGGTTCTTTTAAAGAAAACGGAAATCTTACGGCAGCAAAATGGGTGGTTGCTTCTTCTGCTGTAATCAATCTGTCTTTGCTGATTGTTTTCAAATATACGGATTTCTTTATCCGTTCCTTTAATGAATTGACCGGAAGCAGCGTTCCTCTTCTGGGGCTGGCTCTTCCTATCGGCATTTCCTTTTACACCTTCCAGACGATGTCCTACACCATTGACGTTTACCGCGGCGAAGCGCCTGTCCAGAACAATCTAATCTCTTTTGGCGCATACGTTTCTATGTTCCCTCAGTTAATTGCAGGACCTATTGTGCGCTATCAGGACATTGCCCTGGAACTGAATCACCGCCAGGAAAACCTGGAGCAGTTTGCCCTGGGAATCCGCCTTTTTATCATTGGATTGGGAAAAAAAGTATTATTGGCCAATCAGACTGGCGCTTTATGGACAGAAATCAGTTCCATTCTTCCCCAAGATCGCAGTGTTTTAATGGTCTGGATTGGAATTTTAGCATTTTCCTTTCAGATCTATTTTGATTTCTCCGGCTACTCAGATATGGCAGTCGGCATGGGACATATGCTTGGATTCCGTTTTCCGGATAACTTCCGCTATCCGTATATTTCCAAAAGCATCACCGAATTTTGGAGACGCTGGCACATTTCCCTGGGAACCTGGTTCAAAGAATATGTGTATATCCCTCTGGGCGGCAACCGGAATGGACGGCTTCTCCAAGTCCGCAATATTTTAATTGTATGGCTCCTTACCGGAATCTGGCATGGGGCGAACTTAAACTTTTTGCTCTGGGGACTGTATTTTGGAATCCTGCTTTTATTAGAAAAATTTATCTTTAAAAACTGGTTAAACAGGCTCCCTTCCTGGATGCAGCACATCTATGCCTGTCTTCTGGTCATATTTGGCTGGGTCCTATTTGCTTTTGAAGACATGAACGCTGGATTTGCATATCTGCTTCAGATGATTGGCGGCGCCGGACTTCCTTTCTGTAATGAACGGACGTTATTTTTGCTGTGCGGCAATCTGATTCTGCTTCTTCTTTCAGCAATTGGCTCAACACCTTTACCTGCGAAAGCGGCAGGCGTTTTATCTCCTGACAGCAAAACCAGATTTCAAAGCGCTGGAAAAATTCTGGAATCTCTGTTTTTAGGTCTGGTTCTGTTTTTATCCGTTGCCTATCTGGTAGACGCCACCTATAACCCATTTTTATATTTCCGCTTTTAACGCGGCCAGAAAGGACATTTTATGAAAAAACAATCTTTATATCCGGCTGTTATAACCGGCCTTTTCTGTGCCTTTCTGGGCTGCGGTACTCTTTTGTCTGTATTCTTTCCCAAAAAGGGATTTTCAGAAACAGAAAACCGCTATCTGGCACAGCTTCCCCAGTTTTCCTGGGACAGCTTAAAAAGCGGAAAATTCGGCACAGATTATGAAAAATATTTAAGCGACCAGTTTCCCTTCCGCGACAACTGGATTGGAGTAAAAACAGCTGCAGAGCAAATTCAGCTAAAAAAAGAGATTAATGGCGTATGGCTCGGAACGGATCAGTACCTGATTGAAGCTCTTTATGATGAAGATATTGATGATACGCTTTATGAAAAAAACCTGGAACGCTTATCCGCATTTGCGAAAAAGCAGGAAGAACTCCTGGGTTCCCAGCATATCCGTATCATGCTGACTCCGTCGGCTTCAGAGATTTTAACTGATAAGCTGCCGCCATTTGCCCACCCGTTCTCTCAGGCCCGAATTCTTACAGATTTAGCTCAAAAAGGCATCGGTTCCCTGATGGTTCCTATACGTGATGCCCTATTGGCTGCACACTCTGATTCCAACGAATCATCCAAAGCCCTTTATTATCGCACAGATCATCATTGGACTTCTTCTGGCGCTTACACCGGTTATACTGCATGGGCAGATTCTCTCGGAATCACTCCGCTTGCCTCATCTGATTTTGCTATAGAAACAGTTTCAACAGACTTCCTGGGAACGATTCACTCGAAGCTGAATCTTCCCATTTCTCCAGACTCCATCCAGCTCTACCGTCCTGCCAGTGAGCCTGAATGGAATGTTTATTATGACGGCAGTTCACAACCAATCCACAGCCTCTATTCTATGGATGCCTTAAATACCCGCGATCAGTATCGGGTATTCCTGGATGGCAACCATGGGTGGACAAAAATCGAGAATCCTGCCCAAAATTCTGACAAAAAACTATTAATCATAAAAGACTCGTATGCACACAGTTTTGCCCCCTTTGCGGCCCTTCATTTTGGCGAAACCCATATGATTGATCTCCGCTACTTTAACGGAAAAATCAATAGTTTTATCGAAGAACAAGGAATTACAGACATACTGGTTCTGTACCAGATACCTGGTTTCATCAAAGACGTCAATGTCAGCAAACTAAGCTGGTAATGCTCATCTGTGTAAACTTAATTAAAGTAATCAGAAAAAGACAGTTCACAGAAATCCAGACTTTTTCAAAGAGCCTGAGATTCTGCAGAACTGTCTCTATTTATTCTGTCAGATATTTTTTATATACTTCCCGTAATTCATCGCTAACGTCTAAGACTGCTTCAATGCTTTCATAAAGTTCCTCTTCCCAATTAAATTGACTGTTTTGAATACACCACATGGTTTCGTATCCAGTAAATGCATATGCCAGTGTACGATAAAGTACACTAGGAGAATTCATATTTTTAATTTCTCCTTTTTCCTGTGCTTTTTTAATAATCATAACACATAATTTTGTAAGTTTTTCACGCATATCAAAACTATGATAATTTTCATTTAGATTTGCGATTAACATTTGACTAAATAAATCACTTCCAAATTTTTTAGTATCTTTCATTAATGTACTGAATTATCTGACTTCCATCATGTAGAACGATTAAATATGCTGATTGACCGCTGTCATCATTATGGCGCAAAAGTATGTGTGCAACTATCTCCAGGATTAGGCAGACAGCAATTTACAGATCCATTTACTCCACCATACAGTGCGGGTAGTGTCCCATCTTTCTGGTTTCCTAATTTAATTTGTAAGCCTTTTTTAAAAGAAGATATTAAATTTCTGGTAAACAAAGTTGGTTATTCTGCATCCCTGGCAGTTGACGCTGGCGCTGACGCAGTTGAGTTATATGCTTATGGAGGATACTTGTTAGACCAGTTCCATTCTATTCAGTGGAATAACCGAACAGACGAATATGGCGGCTCTTTAGAAAACAGAAGGCGTTTTACTTTGGAATGTATCGAAGCTATCCAGAAAAATGTACCAAAAGATTTTCCAATAATTGTTAAATTCACTCCTCATCAAAGAGTTGAAGGTTTTAGAACTTTAGATAAAGGTCTTGAAATGGCAAAAATTTTAGAAAAAGCAAATGTTTCTGCTTTGCATATAGATACGGGATGTTATGAAGAATGGTTCCAAGCAATCACAACGGTTTACAGTAAAGATGGGCATAAAGAAGATGTACAGAAAGCAATTAAAGAAGTAGTCCATATTCCAGTACTAGGTGATGGAAAATACTTCAAACCAGAACTTGCTAAGAAAGTAATTGCAGATGGTACTTTGGATTATGTGGGAATGGGACACCAAATGTTGGCTGATCCATATTGGCCCACAAAAGTTAAAAGCGGGCATACTGAAGACATTACTCCATGTGTTGGCTGTAACGAATGTCTATTAGCTGGTTTCTCTGGAAAGCATTATTACTGTGCAGTCAATCCACAATGTTATGCGGAAAAAGAATATGCTCTTCCAAAACCTGATGGAACTAAAAAATCTATCCTTGTAATTGGTGGCGGTTTAGCAGGAAGTGAAGCAGCATGTGATGTTGCAAAGAATGCGGATAATGTAACAATTATTGAAATGATGCCAGATATTTTATTTACAGCAGCACATTGTTTAAATAATGACCAGCATTTAAGAAAAATAATCAAAGAACGTAATGTTAATATCGAAGCAAATGCCAAAGTTGTTAAAATTACAGAAAATAGTGTTGTTTATGAAAAGGACGGAGAAACCAAAGAAATTGTATGTGACACCGTACTAAATGCAGCTGGTTTCAGAGCAAATAATCTATTGGAAGACCCATTAGAAGAATTGTATGACAATGTAACAGTTATAGGAGATGCAGTAGCACCAAGAAAAATTATGACTGCAATCCATGAAGGATATCATGCAATTCGCGTTATGGAATAAACGAGTTCGTCAAGTAAAATATAGAATTATTTGAGCTTTTATGGCGGTCAAGATCTGACCGCCATAATTAATGTCTTATTGGGGATAGTTGATATTTCCAACCTACAAAAAAAGGAACCACATTTCTGTGATTCCTGAAAGGCGACAACCAGATTTGAACTGGTGATCAGGGTGTTGCAGACCATAGTAAAATCAACCGCCAGCCCTTATTTTATCAGCATCTCCACTTCTTTCCCACTGGTTTGGTTCACTATTGGTACACTATCTTTACCAATAACACTTATAATCCTCTTTTTTCCAACTGTCAAACTCAAGCTCATCGACCAAATTTTTAACTTCTGAATGTTCTTCTCCCAACTCTTCTTTCATTTCTTCGATAATCATATTATAGAAGCTACTGTTCCAACACTTTCCCAATCGCATAAACTGGAATCGTCTCAATCTTTTCTCCATGATCTCCATGTGTCGGTACAGCCCGAAACGCCCGGTCAACAAATCCCTTTTCTTTATAAAAATGCAAAGATCTCGCCCGGTTATCACTGCTCTTTACTTCAATGCCATACCGGATCCGTTCCTTATCAACTACTACGAAATCCAACTCATAGTCTCCACACACAGAAAAACATGGTTTATCTCCAAGCACTGTTTTTCTGCTGGCCGGACACTGATAGAGACGGTTTAATTCTGTATAAGCAAAGGTTTCTGTCAGTATTCCCTCTATCGCATCCACCGGGATAGCTACAGTTCCCGCTACATAATTGGCAATTCCCGTATCAGCAAAGTACGCCCTGCGATTGCTCACTACATCCGTCACATCTCCATTGTTATATAAATCACAGTATCCAATCACACCAGAATAGAGTAACCAGGAAGCTGCCGTCCGCACCTCATTCCGGCTCACTGGTTCTTTTACAGAATCTTTCACAAAGTTCGTTACCTCTTCAATGAAATTCCTTCCGGTTCCTTTCTTTTCTTCTACCATCTGAACCAGTACAGCCTTGTACACTTCCTGAAAAATACTTAATGCCGTACTATTGGAAAAGAATCTGCTGGACTCTGCCGTAAAAGTACGAACTAGATCTTCCAGTACATCCAGACAGTCTCCCAGACTATGGCCGTTTAAATACGTGGTTACAACCTGCGGATAGCCGCCAATCTGCCGATAAACCCGATATGCCTGCTCTAATTTCTCGTAATCCTCCGGATCAGACTCGCCGTTTAATTTCAATCCTACAAAGATTTCTTCTAATCCTTCTGCCCGACAAAACTCTTGAAAAGATAACGGGAACATCCGAAGATATGCGATACCGGCCGGTAAAAAGAAGTCCCTTGAATTCACGGTTCTTGCCAGATAACTTCCGCTGACAATCATATCGCAGTTTAACCGTTCTCTTAAATCACGAATGGAATTGTACACAGCCTGACTTTCCTGTATCTCATCAATAATCAAAATGGTGGTTTCATCATCCTGATAATGCCCCAGACCTGAACGGCTGCAGTATGCCTCCATGAAAGCCGGTTCACTCATGGAATCCTCAAATCCGTACTCATCACGAACCAGATTCACATAAATCACCTGTTCATAATGACTGCTGGCAAACTTTTTTACCTCATGCGTTTTTCCAACCTGACGAGGCCCTTCTACCTGCAGTACAGTTTTATGGCGTTTTTCTTTCCATCTCAGCAATTCCTGCTGTACGTCTCTCTCTAATTCAATTTCATTGGGAATAAAAAACTGATTGTTCAACGTCATCCTGTTATCCGCTCCTTAATCTCATTCAAACCGAAATTTCGCCAAACCATAAATCGGTATTGTATAGATATGATCCTTTACCCCTCCATGGGTATTCCCCTTGGTATATACAATATAATCTGCTTTCTTCTTTTCCAGCACCTCATCCATTGTCCGGCTGCTGTTTTTACCAGATTTTACTTCTACTGCATAAGTATGCTGTCCTTTGATGGATTTTACATAAAAATCGATCTCATAGTTTCCCCATGTGGCAAAAGCCGGAGTCTCCAAAGCAATTTCTCTTGGAAATGAAATTCGCCGACGTAAATCCAGGAATACAAAATTCTCGTTCACTACTCCCTGTATATCTCCTGACGCACATCCGGTCTGGGTCAAAAAATAGGTTGTCAATCCCAGATCCATAAAAAAGGCTCTGGATTTGGCTTTATAAGACAATATATCACATCCCGTCAGTTTTCCGGCAAAGCCAATAATCCCAGCGCTGTGCAGCCAATCAATCGCACGATTCACCTCTGCCTTTGAAAGATTGCTGGAATATTCTTTTATGACTATGCTCTGCAGTTCCTCGCTAAAACTATCTGCATCCAGACCCTTTTTCTCTTTTACAAGGATTCTGGCTACGCTGGTAAAGATATTTTCATACGTATCATATTCCAGAATATCCTCAAAATACCGTCTGCTCTCATTAGCAAACAGGTGAACAATCTTTTCCAGAGCTACCTGACACTGCTCGATATTCTTTTGTTCCAGATAAGACAGTACCACAGCCGGATAGCCACCAATCGTACAGTATATCTGATAAAGTTCTTCCAGTTCCTTGTAAACCGTTTCTCCACTGCCGCCATAAATATCCAGTTGATCGTACAGTTCCCATTTTCCCATTGCTCTTAAAAATTCTTCAAAACTCAGAGTTTGTATTTCAATGGAATCCAAATCTCCTGCTGAATACTTAAACTCCTTATTCAACACTCTACCCAAATAATTTCCTGTTATAATAAAATCACTGGAAAGCTGACGGGTAAACTCACGAACCCGATTATAGATTTCTGCTGACTCCTGAATTTCATCAATAATAACCACTGTATCCGGCGAATCAGTAAAAGATGGCTCATAACGGCGAATTAACTCATATACCGGATTTTCAAAGCGTTTCCCCTGCGTCATTTCGCTCCAGAGTTTTTCATACTGATTTAAGAAAAGTTCTCCTGAAAGTTCCAGAAGATTAATATAGATCTTCTGCTTGTATTCCTTATCTGCAAACTTATTGACAAGATACGTCTTTCCTACCTGCCTTGCACCTGATACTTCCAACGTGGAGCGTCCTGCATTTTTCTTCCATTCGAGTAGCTTTTTATATGCCGTTCTTTCCAGTTCAATCCGCATAATTTCACTCCTTTTCCAACACTGTCTCCATTATACCAGACTCTCATACAAATTTATACAGAAATAATTCTGCTATCCTTTAAATGGTATAGAAAAAGACGCAGTTTCCCACGTCTTTTTCAAATGAACTTGTTTTTCTCCACTTTTCATTTTATTTATCCACAAAATCAAATCGTAACCGTCCTACCAGATAAATCGGTACAGTAATTTTTCTGTCAGATACCCCGCCATAGGTATCACCTTTCAAGAAATAAACAGCCTCTACTTTTCCATCCTTCAAAAGTAATTGAGCCGTTTTCCCTTCTGATTTTCCAGCCTTCACTTCAATACCATATGTTTTATAATTCTCTCTGCTATTAACCAGAAAATCAATTTCACCTTCTTTATACCGGCCAAACATGGGGGCTGTTCCAGAAATTTTTCTGGCTCGCACCCGTTTTAATAAATCCATATAAACAAAGTTTTCATTTATGATACCACGAAGGGTCGGCAAATCTGCTCCCGCCATATCCAGAAAGCTTCTGCATACTCCAATATCCAGAAAATAAAAACGGCTGTTTGCTGAAACATCGGTAGGATTGCAGTCATTGGCTTTTCCACAGAAGTCAAGGATATGGGAACGATACAGCCATGCAAGCACAGCATTAAGCGAACCTTTGTTTTATAAAAACCAAAAACAAGTACAACCCATGAACAGATAACCGATTTACCCGACCCGTTTCCGAATCTGCTCCATATCTTCATGGGATTTTTCTATCAGGATGCACCTTCTTCCCAGCTTTAGGGCAGCTACTCCGACAGCTCCACTTCCCGCAAACTGATCCAGTATGATTTCACCTTCCTTCGTGAAATATGGAATCAGTTGTTCGCAAAGTTCTACGGGCAGTTCACTTTGATGAATCTTTTGATTTCTGGGGACAGGTTCCACATCAAACATAGCAGGCAGCATCCCTGCTGCCCCGCTCATGTAATGAATCTTTCCGTCTTTTTTCGTTTTCTTTTGGTCTAGCCGCATACACCTTGCTTTCCCTTTTGAAAAAATCATAATATCCTGACTATTCTTGGCCTTCCTTCCCGTATTGCTTATAAATTTTCCCTTTTTCCAGCTTACCTTGCTGTAATACTCCAATCCGCACTGGCTGGCAAATTCCTTTATCTGGTACAAATACCGGTAATTACTTTCATTTTCAGCCGGTAAAAATTCGACTAAAAAACATCCTGGCTTTAATACCCTGGCCTTTTCTTTAAAATCCTCCAACTCATACCGGAAGCATTCATAATCGGAAAAAGAACGGTTTCCCCCTCGGTTGGAAAGGGAATCCAACCAGGGATGATCCGTAATAATGCAGTCAATGCTTTCTTCTTCCAGCATATCCAACCGCCTTCCGTCTCCTTCTATCAGCACACATCTGCTGTTGCTATCCATTTTTTTACTGTAGGTCTTAACCATGCTCATTTTATTTTCTCCTACTCTGCATCCCATGCCATCGTAATCTTCTTCTCTGCTCTCCGGTACAGATAAACTGAATCGGATAACCGATCCTTTGGTTCCACACAGTCTCGGTTTACCGTAAATACCATATCTGCTAGTTCCAAAACCGACCATTGTTCCGTATGTGGCAATACCAATACTTCGTGGCAGCTCGACGGCAGAATAAACAAATCCGACTGCAGCTTATTTGCAATCGCTTCCCACACGTTGGGGTATATCATTGCGACCGCTCCATAAATAGCAGATGTATTTGACAAGATGTACATTTCGCCAGCCTCCTGTTCCATCTGGAAATTTTCCTCGCGGCCTTTCCCCACATCAAAAGCAACCTGCCGGATTACCTGTTCCAAAGCAGTAAACCGGACTGGGAACAATTTTCTGGTATTTTCCAATGCCAGCAAAAACAAACTTTCCTCGTCCAGTCCCAGTGCTTCCATTTGTTCATTCCGGATGATACCGAAATACATTCTGTCTTCTATTTTTTTCGTTGGTACATAGCAAATGACTGCCAAGTCATAAAATTTCCGATACGGAATGTACTTTAAAAGTTTCTCATTATTCTTCCGGTTTATCAGGCGGCATACCAGATGCTCTTTTATCCATTGAATGTCTGCCATATGATTCCCACTCCTTGTTAGTTCCTGAATTTTCATATTCTTTCTCCTTTTCCACAATAAAAAAGGACAGCACACTGGCTGTCCCCTGAGCTTTTTGTATTATCTACAATACTAAATCCGTATAATCCTGTCTGCAGTCTGTCACTGCATAAATAAGAACGGTTTGATCCGATTCCCTGATTTTATAAAACACTAAATATCTTCCTGCAACCAGTACCCGAAATCCGGCTCTTCTTAGTTCGGTATGTCTGGCTTTTGGAGCACAATAAGGCTGTTCTGCCAACATCCCGATTTTCTTCTCAAGCATATCTAATACGCCTAATACCCGTTCCACACTGCCAGAATCATTCGCAATATAATAAACAATGTTCCGAATCTGGATATCCGCTTTTTCTGTTCGTAAAATTGTATACATTGCTACCCTCTTGATAAAAGATTTTCCCTGATTTCCTGGAAGGTGTCCTGAATGGGGGCTACGCATCCCTTTTCCACATCATCCTGGGCCTCTGTCAGCATTTTTAATAGTTCTAATTCTGCCTTCATTTTATTATACTGGACGTGATTCACTAAAACCGTATCTTCTCTTCCATTCACTGTAATATAAACTGGTATCTTCTGCTCTCTGGCTAATGCAGATAATTCCGGATAATGGTTTCTTAATTCTGATGATGGCCTGATTGCTTCCATTTTCTTCCCTCCCATCTTTCAATATCATTATTATATCATTATTTTGATATAGATACAACCTTAACCAATCAGTCCCATTCTTTTCATCAATTGAATGGCATCCGAAAAACCTGCCAGATACAGCGCTTCCTGTTCCTCTGCCTCCCATGTCTCCTTTATGGAAAAATACTGGTCAAATTCCTGTTCGACGTCCTTTCCCTGTTTCTTTAACACCTGTTCCCACTGTTCCATAGCCTTCTGATATGCGTTTCGCCGCTCATCATCCTGTTTATATTTTTCCTGAATTACGCTGCATATCCGTTCGTTTAACATCATTCTGAAAAATTCTTCTGTTTCCATTCCATCTTCCTTTTTATGCCGCCAAAATCTGGAATCTCCGACTCTTTACCGCTTTGGAAAACTCCCTGTAAATATCTGGCCTCTCTGTCTTTAATCGTTTGGTATCAATTTTGGTACTCTCCACGTTGCTCCAGTGAATCCGGTAATCCCCACCAACTGCCCATTCCGATTCTCCCATTTCTTTTTTGATAGTCTGTTCGATCTGGTTCTGTTCCTGTTCCAGCTTTTTTATCTGCTCTACAATTTCCTGGCGGCGTTTTAAATCCATCTGGAAACCGGAAAGCCGGATTTCTGTATCCTTTTTGGCTGTATGAAAAAGCTGATTCAGCAGTTTTGTATAGGCATCCGACCCGTCTGCTTCAGGTAAGACGCCTGCTAACACATGGTTCTCCCAGAAATTTTGTTCCACTTGTATCAGATTTTGAATCATTTCTTCATCACGCTCTATCTTCATCCACCGGAACTCCTGCCCCAGAATAACCACTGCCAAATACCAACAGTCAGCATTTGTGACTGCCATGTAATGAAGGCACTGAATCAGATAATGAGACGGAATCTGGCCATCTTTCCATTTTCCGGCATTATAAGCACTGGCTGTCTTACATTCCAGTCCCGCATTTTCTCCTACAACCATACGGTCTACATCTGCTAACATAAACGGATGCTCTTCGTGCTGGTACATATAGTTGCTTTTTCTTACCTTTTTTCCTGTTTCTTCCATAAATCTTCTTGCTACATATTCTTCCAAATCTCTCCCCTGACGCATGGATTCGTTATCTAACGTTTTCGTCTCTTCTGAAATTTTATCCAGGTACACATAGGCTGCCGTCCGGTACGGATTCAGTCCGCATACAGCTCCTGCATCGGAACCGCCAATCCCCTGTTTGCGGTAACGCAGCCATTCTTCCCTTGATAAATGTAAGGTTGATACTAATTTTTTCATATATGGTTCTCCTCTATGCCAAACAAATAATAATGATAATTTGAATCATACTTTCTCCTTTATGCTGCTGTGTTTTTTGAAAATTCAAGTTCTTCTTTTTTCCGAAAACTATAAAAGCGGTCTTGCCCTATGATAAGATGGTCAATCAGCGTGATACCCAGAATCTCTCCTGCCTTCTTTAACCGTTCCGTAGTCAGCCGGTCTTCCCCACTTGGTTTACAAGCTCCCGACGGATGGTTATGGAAACAGATGATATAGGATGCATTATTTAATACCGCCATTTTATAAATATCCCTTGTCTCTACATAACAGTGGTTCAATCCTCCTACTGCAACAATCTCCAACGCCAGAGGTTCCATCTGGTTATTCAATGCCAGAACCACCAGCATTTCTCGGTCGGCCGCTCGTAATAACGGCCGTATCATCTCTGCAGCTTCTTCCGGTTTCCGAAATCTCTTCATACCATACAGACAACGGCCTTCCTTTACCATTTCCAGCCGGACAATTCCAACTTTCTTTCTGGGAATCGGCCGTTTTATCATACTTTCTAACCGTTCTTTCTGGCTTTTTTCTCTCATATCCATTTCTCCTTATTTTCTCTCTTAGGCGACTGCCTTAGACTGGGAACGCTTCAAACCGTTCATGGCATCCCTATACTGTTCTGCGGTCATCTGACTAATATCCGTAAGACGATAGCGTTCCAGAACCCGTTCCAACAGTACACCCGTCCGATCCAGTTCCTTTTGCATATCCCGTCTCATCTTTACTGTAAGCTGCTTCTTTACCGCTTCGGATGTTCCTGCACCCTTTCCTACCGGTTCTGCCAAAGCAATTTCCTGCTTCGTCTCTCGGTTTGCAACGGGTGTATTTTCACCAATGAGCCGTTTCACATAGACGGTTCGGTTCGCACCATTCCGAATTTCCATAGTCTGGATTTCTCGGTTGTCATCATAGGAGATAGATTCTACGATAAATCGTTCTCCTGTGGTATACCGTTTTCCGTCATATTGTATGCTTACTCGGTCTGAAGGAATCCAGATAAACGGGGCAGAGTAAAGCTCCCGTCCGATTCCCCAGTTAAAACAGGCCCTCTTAAAGGAATCCGAAGCTGCTCCTTTTTCCTTTTCCGCAAAGCTCTCTGTCCCAACGTCCTGTTTATTGATCCACTGTTGTTTTTCTTTATCCCATACCTCTACGGTGCAGTACAGCCTTCCGCTAATCTCCTGATGGGTTCTGCGCCATCCAAACGGGGTAAAGCTTTCGTCCAGAATATTCTGTGCTGCCCTTGCATCCATAAATAAAAGCAGGCTCAATCCTTTCTCATTGATTGTTCCGATTCGGCACTCAATTTCATCTGCTCTAAGCAGACGGATTTTTTTCTGTTCCATACTGTCACTCCTTTTCCTATTTTGGCATAAAAAGAAGGAGTATCATTTTCTGATACTCCCATCCTAAATCATGTTATAATTTTTCTGCCTCTTTTTGCTTCATAATGTATCGTTTCGCATAATCCAGAAGATTTTTCGCTGTCTCAATCTGCTTCTGGGTTCCGTCTTTTGATGCTATATAAAACGGATCATAATCACTGGCATGGCGTATTTCTTCCGCTTGCACAATCAGCCTTCCCATTGTTCGTGGAAATATTTCTGATGCCACATAATTCTTATTGAAATATGCCAGTGTATCTTTATGGCGTTTAAACGCAACGCCTTCTACAGACAATACCGCATCTATAGTGTGATAAATAGAATAATACGCCCTGTTATTAGCTCCTCTATATTGTCCAGATTCCCACAACAGACCTGCGGATACCAGATCTTCTTCTGCAATCTGCAAACGATGAAAAACCAGATCCCACTTGTTGCCAATATCCAGTCCATCAGGCTGCTTCATACAAAGATATCCCCTCTTCCTTTACATTCCTGTAAAATGGATACACAGCGCTCCACTTGAAAAAGTTCTGTATATTTTTCACAACCGGCATCATCCAAATGTCATAACCAACATTATACTCAAATCCCAGTTCCGAAAGTTCGTCAGAAAACTTCTCTGCCTCTTCCTCATTCAAATCAACCAGAAGCATAATATCCACATCTGAGTCATTTGTATAATCCCCTCTGGCGTATGAGCCATATAAAATAACTTGCTTTAAATGTGTTCCATATATATTCCGTACCGAATCTACATACTGTAAAATCAAGTTTTTCATTTCATCCGTCATGGATACCGCCTCCTTTTGCTATCTATTATATCCAACTCTTTATGTACCGACAAGTAGTTTGTAAATCCCATATATCCAATATCCTGCCGTTTCTCATATATCTTTGCCTATCTTCCACATAAGCTAGTTCCATTACGCCGCTTTTACCATCTCATAAGCCCTGTCAATCATAGCATTTCCGTCAACTGTTCTTCCAAACAGACTCTCCCTATAATTGGAGCGTTCCTTTAATGGTTTGGCATGGGTAGCAAAATCACTGACTGCATTGACAAAACGGTAAGCATTCTTTCCCATATGTGCCAGATCCGGCGCTTCAAAATAGCGGCACTTCATATCCTCTTTCATTTTTAAGAGATTCTTTTTCTGCGTTTCACTGGCATTATCCAGAAGAGGAAAGAGAGTGTCAATGTACTCCAAGACCTGACGGTCGGAAAGCTTCTGACGGCTCAGTATGTCAATGGCTTTTCCCAGTTCTGCCATATATCGGTCTGCATAGAAAAGAGTATTTCTGGCATCTTCCAACTTGCCATGAATATCTCCCGTATGGATGGTTGACCAGCTTCGTTTAGCTGTAGATAACGCAAGATTCAAGGTGTTCTGGCATACCACCCGGATCGGGGTCATGGCTGCCTTAATTGCTCCGGTTCCATCGTGGCTGTTCATAAAAACCAGATAGGGTGTAATTTCATCCCCACTGATAATATATCGCTGTGGAAGCTTTGCCAGTATCCATGTCCGGCGGCCATTCTGCAGACTTCCGGCTGTTTCATAAGTAACTCCTTCTCCTAGCAGTTCGTCTGTAAAAGAAAAAGCATCTTCATTCTGAACAATCTTATAGCGATCTGTCACTACTCCCAGTACCTGTCCATCCGAATCCCTTACATTTGCTTTAAAACCTGGAACCAGAATCCCATCCGCCGTTTTCAGCTCCTTCTGGATCACCTTCCAGTCAAGTCCCGCCAGCTCCAGTGCTGCTTTGGAAGTCGGTGCTTCCATTACCATTGTTCCCAGACCATGCCAGGGTTTTGTCCTTGTGTAAAACATTGTTTCTACATTTGCTGCCATAAAAATTCCTCCTTTTTGATTTCACTGTTTCAGACACAAAAATACCCAGGCCGTTATGACCTGGGCTGTAGTTATTCGTTATCTCCCATTGATTCAATAATGATCGCCAGAATACTAAGGATAACGGTGAGAACCTTTTTATCCATTACAAAGACCTCCTTTGAATTGTTCTCACTGTTATAATATCTGGCTGAAATTTTGAATATATTAAAAGAAGCGGCAAATACACCGCTTCTTTACTTGCATTCACTTCGTCTTATCTATTCTTGTCAGAAAGATGGGTTCCGCTGTTTTTCTGCACAATTCCGCAATTTCATTGTAATTCTGGCGGATTGCTGCAGATGGTTTTATATTCATAACGTTTCCCCTTAATATTGCAGTATTATGATTATATTATACTACAGCGTCAATCAGCCATTCCCTGCTATCGCGGTAAATCCTCTGTTTTCTGGTAAATTCCTTCAAAGCCAGGGAAATCCATTCCTCCTATATTATCTGCAAATACAATCTCTATCTGGTCAATACCATTGTATTCAAAAATGGCGGTTTCATCATACTCATTACTTGCAAGCATACTTCCATCGTCCATATAGGTAATCGTGCCTGTAAATTCTCCTACACTATCCCTATAAGAACCTGACAATGAAATATAATCTACTCCTGTATCTGTATAGTAACCTATTTCTGCTGTAATTCCGCCCTCTCCTAAATCCAGATAATAACTTCCGTACATCCAGTTTTCTTCGAATGTACCTCCCGCAGTATCATTTCCGTCCCGAACCGCTGCCAGAATCTCTATATTTTTCTTTTCATAATCATTCAGAACGCTATCTTCTATCTCGCTGAACTCTTCTGCAGAATATTTCGGTTCATACCAGGATTTAGAAGAAAAATACTCATTCAAATCCTCTGTCTGAAATGCTCTTCCATGACGTGCATAAATTTCATTAATCGCAATCCGGATTTCATCGTTGCTTAATTCTGCCACATCTTTTTCTGTCAGATATTGTACATTACTGTACGGAAACATATACTCGGATTCATCAATTGTATTTACTGCTTCTACCGCTTCTACGTTAACGGTACTGCTGGAAATCGTATCCATGATTCTTCCTAACTCTGCATACATCAAATTCTGCTTTGTCTCAAACGCTTCATATCCTTCGTAAAATGCCTGTACATCGGAAATCATATAATACACAGGTACTTCCTGCGTAAAGCCTTCATTATCTATGAGAGTTTGAGTTTCATTCAGAACAACATAATTCACATCATACACGCCACTTTCTGAAAACGGATCCTTATAATCTGCCCGAAGTACCGCTATTGTATCCCCTGGGATCTCCGTTCCCAGTAAATACTCAATACCGCATACCATCCATTCACTTTCTTCTGACTGTTCCAAATGATCTAATTCCTTTTGAACAGCCCCGACTACCGTATCATCATAGTGAGTTTCCAGACGTTTTGCAATATACAGATTTTCCTGCTGCATATTCTCTGCTACATAGTTCCAATCCAGACGCATCGTTCCAATCTGAACCGTATCATCACCGCCTGCCGAACTCAACGCCTGCAATTTATCTGCACTTTCTAAAATGCCATCCCACTTATTGTCGTCATATAGCTCCTGATATAATTCATAATAGCTCCGAACCACCGTGTCATCTGCAGGTGACCAGGTTTCTATTTCTGTCAGATACTGTAACGCTTCATCTTTCAGAATTGTTTTAACAAACATTTCATCCTTCTTGGCTAACTTTTTTACTGTTTTCTTTTCTCCATCCGTTATATATTTCTGGATATAAGCCCGGATCTCACTTTCTTCACTTTCAAATTTTACCTCAACTTCTGCTTCGCTTTCTGCCGCAGAAGTTGCTTTTGAACTTTCTGCCGTCTCACCACTGCTGCCGCACCCAGACATTGCAAGACTGATTGACAATAACAAACCGATTCCTAAATATCGTTTTTTCATTTTGTATCCCTCCTCATCTCATTAGATATCTTCTTCTGCTGTGGAAATTTCCTCAATGGAGATCAGCAGATTCTCGCTGCCATTACTCTCAACCCATTCGATTTCATCTGCCTGCAAACATTTTGCCTTTGATTCTGCTTCAGCCTTTGATTCTGCGCAAATCATTCCATAGCCATACCTTGCCATAGATGCTTTGAACTTTTTCACAGACATTCGCCTCCCTTCCTCTAAACTTAGAATAGCAATCACAAGTGACACCCTCTGTCATTTTTAATGGAAACAACAAATTTTCACACAAAAAAGCCCGGTGACTATGCACCCGGCTCAAATCCTCAATTGCTATTCATCTTTATAATATCCATTTCAAAAAAGTCATTTTTAAAGCTGATCTACAATTTTAGACAGTGTATGTATCAGCATCAAAAATTTTTCATACTGCTGTTTATCTGCTCTCCGGTAAAGATCTTCCAAAAGCAGTTTTAATGACTCCTGCTCGTCCGGCACGTCCCCGTACACCAGATAGTCTAATGATACGTCTAGCCCTCTGGATATTTTCACAAGTGTTTCCACACTCATCTTTTTATCTCCACGCTCAATATTCCCATAAAAAGAATTGGTAATATCGCATCTCTCTGAAGCTTCTTCCTGAGTTAGTTTTAATTTCATTCTTGCTTTCCGTATTCTACTTCCAATCTGCGTAAAATCCAATTCCTTCATAAGCTACCTCCGTTTTATTTAATTTTACGGATATACAGGGCAAATTGAAGCACCTGCTAGAGCATCTAAAATCTTGTCTATTAGCATTAATTGTGGTACTATATAAAAAAGAAAGAATTTTATTTTCAATGACACCTTCTGTCATCGTCGCATGATATAATTTAATAAAATGATGTATGTGGAGGGATCTGTTTTGAATGAAGCAATAAGAAAACATGATCGGATATTGGAAATCTATAGTCGCCTGTTGTCCGGCGAAATCATCCGAAAAACAGCTTTAGCAGAAGAATATGGTGTAAATCCAAGATCTATACAAAGGGATATTGATTCTATCCGGGATTTTTATGCTAACAGAGCTACACAAACCGGTGAAGCTGCAGAAATTCGATATGATCATGCTCAAAAAGGCTTTCGGCTGATCAGTTCCAAAACCGTTGCCCTGACAAATGCAGAACTTTTCGCCATATCAAAAATTTTGATGGAAAGCCGTTCTCTCTGTAAAGAAGAGATGGAACACATTGTTGAAGAATTAATTGAAGCCTGCCTTCCTGCAAACGAGCGAAAAAAAATGACAGATCTGATTCGCAACGAATTATTCCACTATGTAGAACCACGACACAAAAAAATGCTGATTGACCGCATCTGGGATCTTGGAACAGCCATCTGCCAGCATCATCTGATTCACTTGGATTATCAAAAAACAAATGGTAAAATTACCCATGCAGATATTAAACCTGTTGGGATCATGTGTTCTGAATATTACTTTTATCTGATTGCCTATATTGGCGAACACGACAAGAAATATCCCGGATATCCTACCATATACCGCGTTGACCGAATTTCCGAATACAAAGTTTCTGAAGAAACCTTCCATGTGCCTTACAAAGACCGATTTGAAGAAGGTGAATTTCGGAAAAGGATTCCGTTTATGTTTGGCGGGAAGCTGCATACAGTCAAATTTAAATATTCGGGTCCTGATATAAATGCCGTATTGGATAGACTTCCTACCGCGCAGATACTATTTAAGGAAAATACTTCCTATACTTTATCAGCAGAGGTTTTTGGCAATGGTATTGATATGTGGCTTAAAAGTCAAGGAGATATGATTTCAATAATCTAAGGAGGAGAACAAAATGGAACTAAAAAGTATTTTAAAAACAGAAGATGCAAGAATCAATTTTTTAAAAGGATTAATTCGCCTCAGTAAATGTGATGGAAAAAGTTCTGAGGAAGAACTGCAATTTTATTTCTATGCTGCAAAAGCATTAGAATTAAATGAACAGCAAATCCATGAATTAGAATTAGCCTGGAAAAGCGACGATAAATTAGAGATATCCTTCGAAACCTCTGAAGAAAAAATGTTCTTTTTCATTCAAGCTATTCAGTTATGTTGGATAGACGATAGTTATGCTGATGTAGAAAGAACCGAAATCAGAGAACTTGCCAATACTTTAGGTATTTCTTTGGATGCTATTCAACAAGTAGAGAATTGGGTTCACGAAGGAATCTTATGGAATAAGGCAGGAGATAAATTATTAAAGCTGAACTAAATGTATAATTCAAAAAAAGGAGGTGCACATGAATTGCTCTAAGTACATGATGAATTACATAGAGTATCTTACTTCAAACCCAGAACGCCAAAAAAATGGCAGAAAAATATGCTTATCAATGCGTTTTTACCAGGTGTAGGATTGGTTATGGATGCAAAGGATCGCTATGACTTTAATTTGGAAAAAGCCCGAAAAGACGGCTATAATGCGGCATCAAAAGAATACGAAGATAAATTAGTGTCACAAGCCAATAAATTTTTAGGACAAACAGAAATATTCCAAAAAGAGATAGAAGAATATGAAAATAGAATAATCTTTTACAAAACAAAAATTTAATTTTTATACATAATGGAGGTAAATCAAGTTATGGGATTTGGTAAATTTCTTTTAGGCGGTTTATGTGTTGTAGGTTCAGTAGTAGCGGCTCCAGTGGTACTGCCTTCGGCAGGACTGGCTCTAATGGGAGCTGCTGGAACAGGTGCTATAGGCACTGCAGTAGCTTCAGCAGGTTTAAGTGTAGCAGCGGCATCAACAACCACATTAGTCGGTGCAGGAGCCGTAGGTGGAGCAGTCTTAGCTACAGGAGTAACATCTGTAATAGCTGATGAAAAAGAAAAAGGAAGAAAAGAAGGATATGTCGCAGCATCAAAAGAATTCGCAGATAAGTTCAAAAAGCAAGAAGAGGAATTCTTAAAGCAAACAGAAATCCTAAGAAAAGACTTAAAAAATTATCAAACATTATTATCTCTATATGAACAAGAAATCAAGCGATTGCAATCAGACTTAAGCTACTATACAAATACAGTTCCTAATTCTGAGAATGCACTAATTATCCGGAATAGACTTCAGACGAGACAAGACGAATACAAAAACTTAAAACGAGCCTAATTTTATTCTACTGTAAAACTATTGGAGACTATATATGGAATTAGAAGAGCTGCGTAGACAACGCTTAGAGCTTAATCAAAGAACAGACAAAACGCTCCAAAATATGGAGCAAATTGCAAAGGAATCTGGACGAGTTGCAAATGTGGCTGCACATTCAGAAACTTATCTTAATGATCTGGAAATGAAATTTGACCGCTATACAGGCTTGAACAAAAAAGATTTAACATTTTTATTTGCTGCTGTTGCTCTGCAAATTATTCGTCAGACATTCCTTACAAGTTTCCCGGAAAGATTAGACGATCAAACTGCAGCTAAAAATACCAAGGGCCACAATGAAGAGCATTCTAATCGCAGTCACAGATACTATAGTCCTTCTTTACAGGAAATTGTAACAAATCCCGTCCCTTTTGATGCAAATATAGGCGCAAATGGCGCATTAGCTGGCGGCGGATATATGGGACATCGTGTAACTGCCCTGGGGCATGATCCGCTGTTAGGGTTGGTAGTCGGCACTTCAAATATAGCCACTTCAACTTTAACAAATGCAGCTTTACAATCTTATCATATTTACACTAATGCAAATGGGCGAGACTTCTTTAGAAATAAGGCAAATACCCCATTAGTTTTTATTAAGACAAAAGATAAATTATTGCATGAAGGGATAGAGGGAAAACAAAAAGTTGCATCTTCTTTGATAAAAGAATTGATTCATTTAAAATCTGACATTTATACAAAAAAAAGTTTACCTTTACCAATTATATCCGTTTTTAACCCTCAATTAGCTTCAGACTTGGCTTCTTATGGATTAGATATGGCAAATGTCTTAACCGTTGGAAAACAAATGGGATACGCCATCTTCATCAATACAATAATTTCAATGCTTCATAGGGCTATGTATGATGAAAGTCTTGACATGAACCCAAAACTATATGAGGTAAGAACACGAAAAATCCTTAGCCTTTCAAATTGTATTTCAAGTACCGTAAATTTGACTGCTGTCGGGCTTAATGCTGCTTTCGGAAACGAAACTGCATTAAAAAATTTAGATATAGGCGGCTTAATAGTTACTGTATATCGAATTGCAACAGACAGTCGAATAATTCGACAAATCAAAGCCGATTTTATAGAAAATGAATTTTTTGATTTAATCCGAGGTGATGAATACAACTTCTAATATCAACCTTTTGTAAACCCTCTTAAAAGCTGCCACTTTTCGAATAGTTACTCGTGAAATGGCAGCTTTCTATAGTAATGTCTAAAAACGATTAATACTCCCCATATAAATAGCGTTCACATCGCCTCTTGGCATCCATATCTTTTAGCAGATTATTCATATGATCTCGATACCAGCCTTCCAACATATTGTTGATCCACTTTCCTTCATATGAAACATCATAGCGTTTTCCATTCCGCCAGCCGACACAGTTGATTATTAAGTGAAGATGTATATAGTGAGTATCCATATGAACTCCAAATGCGGAGATATAAGTCTCTCCAATAACTCTAATTAAAAAATCACCCAAATTAGCCGCATCGCAGGGCATTATATAATCTGCCTTATGAAAACTAATTACCCAATGGCGAATCAAATTTCTGCAAGTTTTCCCATAGATTGCATTGTTTAGAAGCATATACGCCGATACGGCAGTTGCATCATGGCTTCCATGCTCTGGGCCAATAAACGGATAACAGCCCGTATAGTCCCCGATCGCATGACCTGGCCTAACTACATCCTCTGTCGTCTTCAATGGATTATATACATAGTGAACAATCTTTGCTAAATCTTCCGGTGTATTATAAACCTTTCCCTTTTCGTTTACGCAGACAATTTTTGGCATACCTTCCACAACTCCTCTTTAATACTATCAGAAATTATTACCTTCTGTGTTGATTCCAACCTTTCTAATTCCCCACGGATATGTTGGAGCAGCAGATATATTTCTCGGCTGTGATCTATTATTGGTACTGGATTTTCCATAAATAGGCTCCTTTTAATCAATTGCGTTTTTTGCAAACCTGTCTGTTCCATTAGTCGTTGAAGTATCTTCTCCTCATCTTCTGTAAATCGAATTGATGTTATCATGTTCTTTCCTCCTCATTTCGCAGTATCTTAGCAAGTAGGTGGGGATGTATTACACATTCCCTCTCCTACTTTTATGGATATGTTTGTGAAATTTTTTAATATTACTTCTCGTTATTTTATGTCTTCTTTTACCACCAGTTACCCATGTACATCTTTATAAAAAGCAATGGAGGTACTCAATGTTTGAAGAATATGATGAATTGATAACGATTGATGATCTATGTAATATACTCTACATCGGACGTAACACAGCATACCGTCTTTTAAAATCAAATACATTACAGGCATTTAAAATAGGGCATATTTGGAAAATCCCCAGAAAATCCGTCGAAGAATATATCCTACGTCAAGCCGGATTATAAATCCAACAAGAAAAATAAGCAAAAAATAACAGGTGCTGCTCTCTGTCCCAAGCAGAAAACAGCACCTTTCTTAAAAATTATTCTATTACATTCCCTTATCGAAAGTTATCCTTCCGGCCAGATAGATTGGTACTGTCTGCGTTTTACCGTCTGCCGTACTTCCACCATAAGTATTACCTTTCAGATAGTACAGAAAATCCAGTAAACCAGCATCCAATAATGCTACAGCTGTATTACCCATATTCTTTCCAGCCTTTACTTCCAGACCAAAAATCTCAATGTCCAATTCGGATTCAAAGTATCTGGATGATTCCTTAATAAAAATATTGATAATCTGTTCCAACAGCCGTCTGCTTTGCCCCAGATCTCCGGTTTCCAAATAGTTTTGTACCACTCTTGGATATCCGCCTATCTGACAATATAGGTCAAAATAATATTTGATTTCATCATACCGGGCATGGTCATCCTTCCCATCCAGAGAAATCGTCTCATACAAATCTCGTTTCCCAAATGCCCCTAAAAACTCTGGAAAGGACAGGGTTTACATAATCAAGGTGTCGGTGTCACCTGCAGACAAAAAAAACTCCTTTTCCCTTGTTTTCCCAAGATAGCCCCCTGTCACAATAAAATCACAGGCAAATTCTCTGGCAAATTCACGAATACGGCTGTAGATTACCGGTGATTCCTATATTTCATCAATGACAACTACGGTATCTTTGCTGTCCGAAAACTCAGGTTCATACATCTTCAGAACTGCAGCCATGCCATTTTCCGATTGTTCCTGCCCGCTTGTCCGGCGATAAGCCTTTTTATAGCAATCCAGGAAATATTCTCCAGACTGTCCGATCATATTGATATAGATATACTGCCGATACTGTTCCCTAGCAAATTTATCAAGAATGTATGTCTTTCCTACCTGTCTGGCTCCCTCCAGTTCCAGAACAAGTCCGGAACTGCGATTTTTCCATCGGAGTAGTTCGTCATAAATATCTCTTTTTAACTCCATCTCCATAAAGTTTCCTCATTTCTGGTTCAGATCTCTGAATCCCAGTATAACATACTTTAAAAGGAATACCTAGCGCCTACAAAAACTATCCTATTCGCTTTACTGCTTCCATAGCATGATCGACCCCTATATGCACATAGGTGTCATACGTTATCTTTACGGAACTGTGGCCTAGTAGCTGGCTTACCACTTTCACATCTACACCGGCTTCGATTAAATTAGTAGCAAAGGTATGGCGAAAAGAATGGACGCTTCGATACGGTACATCTGCCGCTTTCAAGATCGCCTTCAAAATTTTTGGCAATGTCTGCTGGCTCAATAACTCCCCCTTATCATTACAATCCACATATTTGCTTTTGATATGGTGCGTCTCCTGATAACCTCTCATCCCTTCCAAGGCCTGCTTTGCCTTCGCATTACAGGGAACTATTCTTTCACCGTTTTTCGTTTTAACCGTCGTAATGATTACTTTATAGCGTTTTTCGCTATCATGGCTCCGCTCCTGAACTACTGACGCATTCTGCCTCACATAAATGAATCCCTTTTCCAAATCTACATTATCCCAGGTCAATGCTATCGCTTCCCCTGCTCGAAGTCCAGTATTTGCCAGTAATATAAAAAACCATATATGCTTATACCGTACCTCTCCTGACTGATACGTAATGGCTGCCACATTTTCTATTCTGGCAAGTTCCTCTTTACTAAATACGCTCATTTGCTTCTCCTTCTTATTTAAATTTTCTTTTTTTGGCATCTGCACTGCTCGCACTGGATTAAAATCCATCTCTCTGCAGATAACCGCATACTCAAAGCATCCATTTAACAACTCATATATTTTCTTTAGAGATGAGTAGGAAAGTGTCCTGCTCTTCTCATTAATCAGTCCTTGCACGTCCATTGATGTAATATTTCCCAGCTGGCATCTTCCTACCCGACTATCTTTAATCTGCGTCAGGTATGTACGTTCCAGTCGATCAAAGGATGCAGCCTTTAAAGATGGCCGTTTTACGGTTTCCAGCCATTTCTCAATATAGGCATTGACAAATATTTTTTGCGGTATTACCTCTTTTTTTAAGGTTCGGATTTTAAATTCCTCTAGTTTCCGTTCTACCTCCTTTTTCGTTGCTCCGGTACAGGAAAATGGTTCATATCCCGCAATCGTAATCCGTCCCAAATACGTCCCATTTTCTTTCATTGTAATCGAACCTTCGCCTTTTTTACGGCGTTTTTTCATAGTTTCTTTTTCTACCATAATATCCCTCCAAAAAATGGACCCCTGGAGGTAGTTCCAGGGGCATCCAGCATCAATAAAAAATTTCCTTACCTGTGTTTTCGAGTAACCAGCGTTGAATCTGCGCCTCTGATGTTAGGTACGATTTGCCAACTTTCACGACTGGCAACACTCCGGCCGTAAGCAGCTGTTGCAGCTTCGTGCGACCAAAAGGGAAAATTTCCAGCAGATCGGATTTAGTATAAACTCGAATATTCGCATCCTCTTTTGTTTTCTTCATTTTTACGTTCCTCCTTTTTCTCGAAAAGTCATCATAATTGGCTTTCTTATTTCCATAGTCCCAGTCTCGAAACGGCCAACAGCAATACATTCTCCCCGTTGGAATGATGGCACTTTTTCTCGAATATTCCCCCAATTTTCCCCTGTATATTCCTTTTCAAGATTTTTCAAACACTTCACATCCGGCCGAAAATACAGTTGCGTCGCTGCCTGCCGAATGACCGACACCTGCTCCTTGTTGAAAGTTCCCAACGTCTGCGTCGCCAAAAGTAATGCTAAATTGTGCTTCCGGCCTTCACGGAGAATGTGTGCCAGAATCGAGTTACGGGTTAATCGCAAAATTTGGAACTCGTCCAGCACAACGAACAATGGCTGCTTTGCATACCTGCCCCAGATACAAAAATATCTGTATAAAATTGCCAACGTCATCTCCGCAATAAAATGTTGTACATTCGCAGCATAGTCGCCGAGATCCAGAATCGTTATTTGCCCTGAACTGAAAATTTTTTCTTCTTGCTGGCGGAATTCTACACTGCTAAACAGACTATAGAATTTATCGTAGACACGCCAAGCTGCCTCTTCCTCTCTTTGCATTAAAAGGTCCCGTATCGCCTGAATACCTTGTGCCCACATTTCAGGATGTTCAACTACTTGCTGTACAGCCATGCGAAGTTCTGCTTTTTGCCGCACAGGAAGCGGCAGTACGCCACCAAAAATTTCGAGGATTGATTCGACAATATCTTCCTCTCGTTCCCTGCGACCATCAGGAAATATCATTGGACAAAAAAGTGGAAACGGATACCCTTCTGCTCGAATATTAATCCGTTTTACCTTCTGATTTTCTCCGTAGTTCAGAAAATCATGTGTGGAGTTGAAATTTAAAACCAATACCATTCCACCGCCTTCTGCAATATTTTTTTCGATTTGCTGCAAGGCATACGTCTTACCACTGCCTGAACGCCCCAGTACCAAGATGCTGGAATTATCCGCATCCTCTGCAATATGCACACATTTTCCCGTTCCTTTAAGCCTCCCAAGTTTCACAGACTTCCCAGTCTTCACTTTCATATGTCTCCTCCTCTCTCATTAAGGAAAGTTCCTGCAATGTAAATTCTCCATATTGATCTAACTTTTTGCGGAGGAGCTTCATCCTTCTCACTTTAATAATGCCACCGTAAACCGTCACCACCTCGATTTTTACAGTGAAGTAGTTTCTGGCCTTTCCTTCGAAAACTAATACGCCAGCTTCCGCCAGTTTTGATTTTATGTAGGTTGTGCTGGCCGAAGAAATACAACGTTCACAAATGAATCGAAAAAACGGCTCGGGCAAGTAATATGCCTCATGATCGAAAAAAATTGCCTCATCTATCCATTCCATATCCTGTGCCTCTACACGCTCCCTTGGCAAAACTGGCGGTAACAAATCAGTATTCTCGCTTATAGCTCGATTCAACGCAATCGCATACATTTCTGGCTTTTCTGTGTCCTCCCACTCCTCTTGTACTTTTTCATTCAGTAAAGATGTTTTTTGTAAAAACTCTGGTATCTCTTTCGTTGAGATTTCACTCATCACATAATTTTCAAGCAAAATCTTTGCTGATGTTAAAATAGGATGAGCTTCCTGAATTTCATTCACTCCTTCTCTTACTTTTTGCAGAAGTCCGGCTTCATTTCTCATAAAAAAATGAATGAATTTTTCAATGTCACATTTAAAAGGAGAAGCCATCCCATCTAAATGTGAAAAAAACATTGTACCTTCTACATCTACCTCTTTGGGAATATAGCAGTTGAAAAAGAGTAGAACCAATTTCTGATGCTCCATTTCATCATCAACCATTTGACATTGTACGGTTATACGTTCCATGTTTTGATTAGTGTATCTACCTCGATTATAGCTACAGTAAAATACACCATATTCGGATTCAAGCCATTTTTTTTCGAATTCTTTCGGCATCATCGACAACGGAATCAGTCTCTGTTCTTCAGGAAACATACAAAGCTGATTCCACAATAACTGCAAGTTTTTCTCATCTTCTCCTATCAATGCTATCGGCCGCTGAAGTTTCACGCCATTTGTCGCCAAAACCGGATATGCTAGTATCAATACTTGGAGCAATCCTATTTTCCAGCAAGTCAATTGATTCATAATAAACGTTCCAGCTCCTTCCACGTCAAATCCGTTGGAAATGCAAAGTGTAGTTTCAAATCTGCATCTCGAAACCAGCCATGCTTTGCAGGAAGTCTTCTAACTGGTGCAATCGCTAACAGCTTTACTACCAACATTTCACGAATCTCAGATTCCTTTCCATGGGAAAAGCCAAAGCGAATACCCGCACGATTAAATTTTTTATTAACTTCCTTCGATGTCACATTCGCTAAATTCAAATACATCTTCCTTACTCCTCCCGTACTCATAAACACTATTTCAAAAATTCCATACGCTCCTGCCTCTTCCAATAGATATTGGGTAAACTCTATAATTTGGAAATTAGGCCTATCCACTTTTCCTTCTCCGAATAATTCCTTGTGAATTTCAACCTTTCCTTCAGTTGTAACCACAATCTCCGTTTTTTGGAGTTGCCGTAAACTCGCTATGTCAGATCTGTTTTGCTCCCGTTGTTTTTTTTCGTAAGTGATAAGTTCCTCCATTGCAGCTCGCTTCTGAACTTCTACTTTCGCGCTCTCCAGCTCCTCCCTTAGACGCCATTTCGCTTCTTGCGCTTTTTCCTGTTCTCGTCGATAAATGTCCATATTCGCCTGTGCGTATGCCTGACTATAGTTACTTAAAGATTCTTTATTCATGTTTTTTCCTTTCCCCCACATCTCCCACCAAATTCTGTTCATCAATTTTAATTTGTAGCTATTTTGAGCAAATTTGAGTTGTAATTTGTCTCCTTTGTGGGTTTTCCACCGGTGTGATGTCATTTTAACCTCTTTTTTCTTATAACGAAACGCCCCACCCACTTGACGTCCCTGCACAAAGATATGTATACTTGTTTTTATCAGGACTAAAAATACCTAGGAGAAACTATGGCTCAAATGAAAATTAATGGAAAGCGTGTTCGTGAACTTAGAGAATTACAAGAGTATACCCTAGATGATTTAGGGAAATACTGTGGATGCAGTAGACAACGTATCAATCAAATTGAATCCGGACAATCATGCGTCATGGAAAAGGACAAATTAAATAAAATGGCTTATTTTCTTGGATGTACCCCGGATTACCTTGTAGGACTGGTCGAACATACTGACGAAATCGCGCATAGATCGATTACTGAAAACGCTTTAGGAGAACTTTTCATTGAAAATACTCCTGTTAAACTTGCTCTCAAGCCTGGAGATTTTCGTTCTTCTCTATTACAAAAAATCCTCTGCCTTGAGCCAGAACGTATGTATCGACTGGATTCCATTTTAGATTTATTTGCATCGGCCGAGGACAACGATTTAGAATCTTTTGAACGGTACTTTAGCGCACTGCTTTCATCTAAGCCACAATACAGTAAAACTGTGCCAGATACCAAATTTTACATATATAATCGGCTATGCTCCCATATTATTCCAAAGCTTTGCGAAGATGCACACGATTTTATTTATTCCAGTAAAATAGCAGCATCTATTCAAGAATGCGATATGGAAGATAAAGACTTTACCAATCATTTGGATCAACAATTAGGCGATTTTCAAAAAGAAACAAAGCACAAATTTCATCAAAAAATTAGAAATGCTGTAGTCGGACAGAAGAACAAAAATAGCTCTGTTTTTTCGGTATCGAAAACTGATCTCGATGAAATCATGGAAAATGTTGCAAACTATTTTTATATTTTAGTACACGAAAAAATGACTAACGATAAACACCTTATAAAATCATTGCCGAATACAAAGTCAGAACATGAACGTCAAGCGTTTATCCAAAATCTAAATAAATATTTGATGCGTTTTATACAAAGCTACAGTAATGACGTGATTTCAGAACTTAAAATTTTTTTAAATCCTTCAAAAAAACGCTAAAACCTGTCAAATACTTGTCAAGTCATCTGTAGATCTCTCACTTGTTACTGTTTTTTGGTACACTATTGGTACACTATCTTTCGATTTATAGTGTACCAACTCGTTCTAAAACGGCATTTCCACGAAAAAAAGGAACTCTGATCATTTTTAATAATAATTCCTAAAATGGTCAGAATTCCTTTATTTTAAAGGCTTTTTGAATCAAAAAAAGGAACCACATTTCTGTGATTCCTGAAAGGCGACAACCAGATTTGAAC
>CAJMQQ010000006.1 GCA_905215625.1 uncultured bacterium | reverse complement strand
AACCGAGGCTCCGGCTGAGACTACAGCTGCTGAAACAGAAGCAGAAAAGGACACTGAGGCTGCAAAGGAAACAGAAGCAGAGAAGGAAGCTGCCAATGTACCGGATGCTTCCGGCGATCCAGAGGTAACTTTAGTATATGCAGAGGTAAACCCACTGGATACAATCGTTGGACAGACTGACACCGCATTCAAAGAGAAAGTAGAAGAGCTTTCCGGCGGTTCCATCAAAGTAGACCTTCAGGCCAGCGGCGTTTTAGGTGCAGAGGGAGACATCCTGGACGCAATGGTAGGACACAGCGGCACTGTTGATATGGCGCGTCTGTCCGTATCTTCTTTAACCAACTATGGCGCAACAAAGGCAGGATTACTTGCCCTTCCATATATTTTCTCTAGCCGTGAGCATTTCTGGAACTTCGCAAAGAGCGATGTAGCAACCCAGTTCTTATCTGAGACTGAGGATTTAGGCCTTGGCATTAAGGGCTTAACCTACGGCGAAGAAGGTTTCCGTCACTTCTTTACTGCTGATCCAGTAGCAAGTCTGGAAGACTTAAAGGGACTGAAACTTCGTGTTTCTTCTGACCCTGTAATGGTAGGTACTGTAGAGAGCTTTGGCGCAAGCGCAACGGTAATCGCATTTACAGAATTATATTCCGCACTGCAGACCGGAGTTGTAGACGGTGCAGAACAGCCAATCGCAAACTATAAGTCCAACGCATTCCCAGAGGTTGCTCCAAACCTGATTCTGGACGGCCATCAGTTAGGTCTGATTGAGATTGTAATTACAGAAGATGCATGGAACAAACTGACCGAAGCACAGCAGGCTTGCGTAGTAGAAGCTGCTAAGTATGCAGCAGATTTCAACGCAGAACTGTCTGAGAGCGAAGAGAAGAAAGTTCTGGAAGAGTTAAAGACTTCTGGTGTTACCGTAGTAGAAGTTGAGGACAAGACTCCATGGCAGGATGCTGTGAAGGATGTTGTTGCAAATGCTATTAAGGGCCAGGAAGATCTGTATCAGCAGATTCTTGATTGCGACAAATAAGAGATGGTTGGATGCGGGTACAGAAAAAGAAGTTTCTGTACCCGTTTTTTGAAAGGGGAAACGGTATGCCGACAATTTTTGAAAAAATTGATAAAATAAAGCCAGCATATGATTTGACGTACAAATTGGTACTATTTATTTGTAAAATTCTTCTGATTCTGGATATTGTCATTACCAGTGTGGCAGTTGCTGGCCGTTATATTCCATTTATTCCGGATCCATCCTGGAGTGAAGAAGTGGTATTAACATTTATGTCCTATATGGCAGTTCTTTCAGCCGCTCTTGCAATCAGAAGAGGCGCTCATATCCGTATGACGGCGTTTGACAGATACCTGCCGAAAAAGCTGGTTTTAAGCCTGGATATTTTAGCAGACTTAGCAGTATTGGCCCTGTCTTTGGTTATGATTGTAGTAGGCTGGAACTATGCGACTGGTCTTGGTGCAAAAGGCTTCTATACAAGTATTCCGTGGCTTTCTAAGTTCTGGATGTATTTCCCAGTTCCGTTAGCTGGCGTGGCAATGTTAGTATTTGAGATAGAGTCTCTTTACAACCACGTGAAAAGTTTAATCTTAAAGGAGGACAAGTAATGAGCGAGAGCATGGCAATTTTGATTTTGTTAGGAAGCTTCTTTGTTATGATCTTCCTGCGTTTCCCAATTGCATACGCAGTTGCCCTTTCTTCTATTTTATGCCTGTTGGCCCAGGGTCTTCCTCTGACGACAATTTGCCAGCAGATGGTAAAAGGTATTAATTCTTTCAGCTTAATGGCAGTGCCATTCTTCATTACAATGGGATGCTTGATGGGCAGCGGAGGTATTTCTGAAAAGCTGATCGCTTTGGCAAATGCCTGTGTAGGCTGGATGCGCGGCGGTATGGCAATGGTAAACATCGTTGCTTCTTATTTCTTTGGCGGTATTTCCGGATCTGCTGCAGCAGATACTGCTTCCCTGGGATCTCTTCTGATTCCTATGATGGTAGACCAGGGATATGACGACGACTTTTCTACAGCGGTTACTATTACCTCTTCCTGTGAGGGCCTTCTGGTTCCGCCAAGCCATAACATGGTTATTTATGCAACTACAGCCGGCGGCATTTCCGTAGGAAGTTTATTCCTGGCAGGTTATGTACCAGGCGCGGTACTGGCGCTTTCCCTGATGATTGGATCTTACATTATTTCTGTAAAGAGAAATTATCCAAAGGGTGAGAAATTCAGCGTTAAGAATTTATTAAAGCAGCTGAGCATTTCTTTCTGGGCGCTGGCAGCTATTCTGATTGTTGTAGTAGGCGTTGTATGCGGTGTATTTACTGCAACGGAATCTGCTGCAATTGCTGTTATTTACAGTTTATTAGTCAGCGTATTTATTTACAAAGGTCTGGACTGGAAAGGTGTCTGGAGAGTATTAGGCGATTGTATAGATACCTTATCAATTGTTTTAATCCTGATTGCAACTTCCAGTATTTTTGGTTTCTGCCTGACCCGTCTTCATGTGCCGGATATGGCAGCAAAGGCAATTATTGGTCTGACAGATAACCCGATTCTGATTGCTCTTTTACTGAACGCAATTCTGCTGGCATTAGGCTGTATCATGGATATGTCTCCGATTATCCTGATTGCAACCCCTATTTTGCTTCCAATTGCAGAATCCATTGGTATTGACCCGATTCAGTTTGGTATTATTGTAATCTTAAACTGTGGTATTGGACTTCTGACACCTCCGGTAGGTTCCGTACTCTTTATCGGATCTGCGGTGGCAAAGATTCCAATGGAAAAGGTAGTAAAGGCAACTCTGCCATTCTACATTTGCATGATTATCACATTGCTGCTGGTTACCTTTGTTCCGGCAATTAGCTTGTTTGTGCCATCTATGTTTGGCTAAATATATGTGAAAGAAGAGAGAAAGGGGTGCTGTTTTTACGCACCCCTTTTGTTGCTAGTTTTCTCAGCGGAGGAAAAAACATGATAAAAACGATTCAAACCCCCTATGGGGGAACTCTGGACCTTTATCCGGAGCAGGAAGGTGCAAAAAAGGAACTGGTACTTATCTGTCCTGGAGGCGGATATAGTTTTTTGTCTCCCAGGGAAGGAAAACCGGTAGCAGAGGCCTTTCTTGAAAACGGATATCAGGCAGCAGTGCTAAATTACTGTCTGGAAAAGCCGGTTCATGGAACTGGGCCGTTAAAAGAGCTGGCCTGGTGCGTCCGCTGGCTTCGGAAGGATCCATACTGGAAAGAACAGTGCCATAAAATCTGGCTGGCCGGTTTTTCTGCAGGAGGACATCTGGCTGCCAGCCTGGGAGTTCTTTGGAATGAAGACTCTGTTTTTACAAAGGAAGAGCAGGCGCTTAACCGTCCGGACGGACTGATTTTAGGTTATCCGGTAATTTCTATGAGGCAGTATGGACATCCAGGCTCCGTCCGCCGTTTGACGGGAGAAGATGAAAAACTTAAGGCATTGTTTTCTCTGGAAGAGAGAGATTTGTCAAAAACAGCGCCGGTATTTTTATGGAATACCCAGACCGATGAGAAAGTTCCTGCAGCCAATTCCCTTCTGTTTGCCCAAAAGCTGACTATGGACGGCGTGCGGTGCGAATACCATATGTTCCATAGAGGACTTCATGGAATGAGCCTGGCCACGGCCAAGGTAGAATCAGAAGAGGAAAACCTGCACCCAGACGCCCACATTGCCCATTGGCTGGATTTGTGTCTGGAATGGATGGAAGAAGGAGAAAAATAAAATGGAAAAAACAGCAGTAAACGGTCAGATGCTGATTAGCGGATGCGCTGACCGGGATACCTATGATACCCAGCTTTTATATTTTACCTGTTCCTCTCTCAGCAGAGACGACAGAAGAATTTATCTGCTCAGTGACCGGAACGGCTCTCCAAATGTTGTGGTAAAAGACCTTTCTACAGGAGAAGAGAAGATTCTGACAGACAATCAAAAAGGAACGCTGAAAAGCTATGTTTATTTTGACGGAACCTTTAACCAGGGTCTGGGAAAGGCAAGCGTATGCCTGGACTGCGAAAGAAATGTAATCTATTACATCCAGGACGATACGATCCGAAAAGTGGATTTAGATGGAAATATCCAGATATTAAATTGTGTGCCAGACGGCCGTATGACAGCCTTTACTCATGTCAGCGCAGATGGCAGGCGTCTCTGTGTGCCTATGACCGATGGCAGATGCCTGGATTTTGATCCGGAAACAGAAGGAAGCGGATTGGACAAACGTCCGGTATATAACATTGACGGCAGGGTACAGGAAGAAAATTTAAGCAGCTATCTTTGCGTCTATGATACAGAGACCGGCAGACTGCTGTTTGAAAAAAAGATTCCAAAATGCTGGATTACCCATGTACAATTTAATCCGGTAAATCCGGAACAAATTATGTATAATCACGAATGGCCAAGCTTTTCCTGCGGAATCCGCAGAATCTGGCTGTATGACCATGAAACAGATGAAATCATCCGTATCCGCACAGAAGGTTCGGATACCCTGGGAAATCCCAGAGGATATGTAAGAAAAGCCAAAGACTGGGTATGCCATGAAATGTGGAGTGATGATGGAAAAACCATCATTTATCATGGCGGCTATCAGGACGGCCCTGCCATGGTAGGCAGATACGATATGGAAAGCGGCCGGTACTGGGAAATCGCCCTTCCAGATGATTACGACGCCTACGGGCATTTTACTATGGATCATTTGGGAAATCTGGTCTGCGACGGCTACTTTAAGTATCCTTGGGAGGTAAAGAAAGTCAGGGAAAACAGTACGGACAACGGCCCGGATCCGCATAAAAAGGATGCAGAATACATCTGCAAAGTTCTGCCGGACTGGGAAAAGGGGACTCTGGACTGGATTCCATTGTGCAGGCATGACAGCGACTGGTTGGGACAGGATGCCCATCCCCATCCCATTTACAGCCATACAGGAGACCGGGTATTTTTTAACAGCCGAAGCGGAAAAACAGTAAATGTTTACTGCGTATCTTCCCAACCGCCTCAATGCTGATGTTTGTAAATGAGAGTTTTATTGATACGTTACGACAGGCAGGAGTAGAAAAATGAAGGAAAAAATGAGATTTGAATACGTTTACCGGAATACCGCGTCCGATTTATGGCAGCTTTCCATGTACTATACCTACGGTTCCATGGTAGGTGTGTGCAATATCATTTTTACAGCGGCAATGTTTATTCTGGCGGCTGTGCGCTGGGGGGAGAGTTCTGTGTGGATGAGAGCGGCAATCGTGCTGGGCTGCTGTCTGTTTACCATTTTCCAGCCTCTGTTTGTTTATGCAAAAGCCAGACGGCAGGCGGCAGGAATTGCAAAAGATATTCAAATTGCCTTTGATGTAAGGGGAATCCATATTAAGGTGGGAGAAGAAGTGCAGAACCTGGAGTGGAAGTCCATTAAAAGAGTCTCCAAAAAGCCGACAATGATTGTAGTATTTTCTGACACAACGCATGGTTTTGTTCTGCCAAACAGGGTGCTGGGAGCAGACAGAAAAGAGTTTTATGAGTTTGTAGTTTCTTTGATGAACCATTAATGGGAGATACCGGAACAAGGAGGAAGAATTTGTGAAAAAATGGCTGGCAGGAGCGGTGTGCCTGCTTACTCTGATGGGGATTGTCTGGATAGGAGTGTGGAAATGGTATGACACTCCAGAACCATCTCCGGAGTTTGTTCTGACCTATGCAGAAAATCAGGCAGATGATTATCCAACCAGTCAGGGCGCTTATAAATTCGCGGAGCTGGTCTGGGAAAAAACCGGAGGGAAAGTAGAAATCCAGGTAAATACAGAAGGCGTTCTGGGGGATGAACGGGAAATCATCCGTCAGATGCAGTTTGGAGGGGTGGATTTTGCCAGAGTTTCCTTATCTCCCCTGTCGGAGGTAATTCCGAAGCTGAACGTGCTTCAGATGCCGTATCTGTATGTAAATTCGGAACATATGTGGAGCGTTCTGGAGGGAGACATCGGAGACGAGTTTCTGGATTCCTTTGGAGGGAGCCATCTGGTGGCTTTGTCCTGGTATGATGCAGGCGCCAGAAGCTTTTACAGCTTCCAAAAGCCGATTCAGAACCTAAGGGATATACAGGGAATGCGGATCCGCGTCCAGGAATCTGAGCTGATGTGGGAAATGATAAAAGTCCTGGGAGCAGAACCAGTATTTCTTACCTATGAGGAAGTTTATTCTGCATTCCAGACAGGAACGATTGAGGCTGCAGAGAACAACTGGTCTTCCTATGAATCTGCCGGACATTATGAAGTGGCGCCTTATTTTACGGTAGATGAACACAGCAGGGTGCCGGAGGTTCAGATGGTATCGGAAGTTACCTGGAACAAGCTGCCGGAGGAATATCAGGAAATTATCCGCCAGTGTGCCAGGGAATCGGCCAAGTATGAGCGGGAAGTCTGGGGCAGAAGACAGGAGGTTTCTAAGAAAAAAGTAATAGAAGCAGGCTGCCAGGTGGTGACCATGGATCCTTCTGAAATCAGCCAGTTCCGGCGGGCAGTACAGCCGCTGTATGAAAAGTTCTGTGCAGATTACCTGGACATTATCCGCCAGATCGTAGAAGAAGGAAAGAAATTTGAATAGCATCAGTGTATAGGGGCAACACGCCTCAAAGAGGGATAATTTTCCCATTTTCTGCGTTATCCTCAATCAGCGTACATCCAGTACGCTTCATTCGTCTGCCTTAAAAATGGGAAAATTATCTCCACTTGAGGTCATAAGAGTCAGAAACAGGTCAGACGACGCATCTGCAAGGCACTTGAATGAGGTGTACTGGATGTACACCGATTGAAAGTAACATAGCAGATGCGTTATCTGGACGTTTCTGACCGTATTGCCCCCTGTACACTGATGCTAGTTAAGCCATATACAAAAAGGAGCAGGATTCCCTTATAAACAGGGACTGCTCCTTTTCACCGGCTACTGGTTCCGGCGGGAAAGCCTGATGCCGTCGGCTAAGAATGGGTATAATTCTTCATAGGCCTCCAGCTGGTCTTCATTTTCCGGAAGGGCAGGAATGAGGCCAGTGCAGTCGGTAGAAGAGCAGGCCTGGATGTTTGGGCTGTCTTCGTGTTCGTGGTAAGAAATGGTTTCGTTTCCTGAATGTTTCATAGGACGTCCTCCTTTTTGGGAATGCTTATGGTTGTCATTCAGGATTAGTATATCCAGCAATTTAGGAAATTTTCATACATTTTCAAGTGGTTTTTCTTGATTTATGGAAAGACTAACATTATAATGGGATAGAATAGGCGTTATGATACGCTTTTTCAGAAGGAGAGTAAGTACGTATGGATAATAACAACAATCAGGATAATAACAATGGCAAAATGTCGCCAAACGGCCAAACGATACTGGTTCTGGTAGTTGCTGCAATCATTACGCTGATGGTCATTACGCTGATGCGGGATATGATCACGAAAAATTCGACCCAGGAACTTTCTTATACCCAGTATGTAGAGATGGTAGAAGCAGGAAAAGTCGAAGCGGTTTTAATTGGAAACACAGAAATCACGATTTATCCAAAGAAAGAAGCAAACGAGTATTCCCAGCTCATCCGCTATTATACAGTAAAGGTTCCGACGGATTACAACAATGCCGAGCGGCTTTTGCAGCATGGAGTTGATATTAAAGAGCAAAAGACCGATTCCAGTATTATTTTAGAGTCGATTATTAGCTTTGTCATTCCATTTATTATTATTGTAGTGTTTATGAACTTTATGATGCGTCGTATGGGCGGCGGTGGCATTATGGGCGTCGGAAAGAGCAACGCCAAAGTATACGTCCAGAAAGAAACCGGAATTACCTTTAAGGACGTGGCAGGCGAGGACGAGGCAAAGGAATCCCTGACAGAGATTGTAGATTTCCTTCACAATCCTGCCAAATATACCCAGATTGGTGCAAAGCTTCCAAAGGGCGCGCTGTTAGTAGGCCCTCCAGGAACTGGTAAAACCCTGCTTGCCAAGGCAGTAGCCGGAGAAGCCCAGGTACCGTTTTATTCCCTGTCTGGTTCCGACTTTGTGGAAATGTTTGTAGGCGTCGGCGCATCCAGGGTAAGGGATTTGTTTAAGCAGGCCCAGCAGTCTGCACCTTGTATTATTTTCATTGACGAGATTGACGCCATCGGAAAGAGCCGTGATACTAGATTCGGCGGCGGAAACGACGAGAGAGAGCAGACGTTAAACCAGCTTCTTTCCGAGATGGATGGTTTTGATTCTTCCAAGGGTCTTCTGGTTCTTGGCGCTACCAACCGCCCGGAGATTCTGGATCCGGCCCTTCTTCGTCCAGGACGTTTTGACAGACGGATTATTGTAGATAAGCCGGACTTAAAGGGACGAATCAATATTTTAAAAGTTCATTCCAAAGACGTACTGTTAGATGACAGCGTGGATTTTGAAGAGATTGCCTTGGCAACCTCTGGCGCAGTAGGCGCAGATCTTGCCAATATGATGAATGAGGCGGCAATCAACGCTGTTAAGAATGGAAGAAACGCCGTTTCACAGAAGGATCTGTTTGAGGCAGTGGAAGTGGTCTTAGTTGGTAAGGAAAAGAAAGATCGGATTTTAAGTAAGGAAGAAAGACGGATCGTGTCTTACCACGAGGTTGGCCATGCGTTAGTCAGCGCCCTTCAAAAGGACGCTGAGCCGGTACAGAAGATTACCATTGTGCCAAGAACCATGGGTGCACTGGGATATGTCATGCAGGTTCCGGAAGAGGAAAAATTCCTCAATACTAAGAAGGAAATCAACGCTATGCTGGTAGGATTTTTGGCAGGCCGGGCAGCAGAGGAAATCGTATTTGACACGGTTACCACCGGCGCAGCCAACGATATTGAACAGGCTACCAGGATTGCAAGAGCCATGGTAACCCAGTATGGTATGTCGGAAAAGTTTGGCCTTATGGGACTGGCAAGCCAGGAAGATATGTATTTAAGCGGCCGTACCGTATTAAACTGCGGCGATGCCACTGCAGCCGAGATTGACCAGGAAGTTATGGCCATCTTAAAACGTTCCTATGAAGAGGCAAAGCGCCTTCTTTCCGAAAACCGGAAAGCTCTCGATAAGATTGCAGAATTTTTAATTGAAAAAGAAACCATTACCGGAAAAGAATTTATGGATATTTTCCGCAAGGTTCAGGCAGAAGAAGCGCAGACAGAAGAAAAGCAGGCAGAGGAAGGACAGATTCAGGAAAGCCAGACCGAAGAGAAACAGGCCGACGTGGAAACGCCGGTACAGCCTGAGCCAGCCCCACAGGAGAATGAGGAATGCTGAAAGAATTAGTAGCAAGAAACCGCTCTTACCGCAGATTTTACCAGAATGAACGAATCAGCGAAGAGACGTTGAAGGAATTAGTGGATTTGGCCAGAATGGCCGGTTCTACTGCCAACAGCCAGGCGTTAAAATACCGTCTGGCTGCAGATGAGGAAACCTGCTCCAGGATCTATCCAACCCTTGCCTGGGCAGGCGCTTTAAAAGAGTGGGACGGCCCAGAAGAGGGAGAGCGCCCTGCGGCTTATATTGTGATTTTGTGCGATCAGAGCATTGCAAAAAATAAGATGTGGGACGAAGGAATCGCTGCCCAGACCATTATGTTAGGCGCTGCAGAAAAGGGATTAGGCGGCTGCATGATTGGAAGCGTTAACCGTTCCGGACTGGCAGAGGTGCTGGGATTGGATAAGGAGCGTTATTCTATCAGCCTGGTACTGGCTCTTGGAAAACCAAAAGAACAGGTTGTGGTAGTTCCGGTAGGGGAAGACGGCAGTACAACCTATTACAGAGATGAAAACCAGGTGCATTATGTGCCGAAGAGAAATTTAGAAGATATAATCATATAATGGCCGGGAAACCAAAAGACGGTGCAGTCCTAAAAAGGGATGCACCGTCTTTTGGCGTTAATGATACAATTTTTTATGCTCGTAAATGGGTTCGGAGGTCAGCTGAACTCCTAATTTTTTAAACATATTGATGTCTACGGAAGACAGCATAACGGAAGTGTGAACCTGACACCCCCGGAGTTTTGGAAGCTGCTCCAGCGCAATCTGTGCATTGCGGTCAGTAGCTGCGCACATGGATAAGGCAATTAATACTTCGTCAGTATGAAGCCTTGGGTTTTTGCTGCCTAAGTAGGTGGTCTTTAAGGTCTGAATCGGTTCAATGGCAGAAGGAGCGATTAAATGGGTGTCGTGGGGGATATTTCCCAGCTTCTTGACTGCATTTAACAGCAGGGCGGCAGAAGCGCCTAATAAATTACTGGTTTTTCCCGTTACAATGGTGCCGTCCTCCAGCTCCATGGCAGCGGCAGGGGCTTTCAGCTCCTGGGCCAGTTCCTTACATGGAGTTACAACGGAACGCATTTCCGGGCTGGTCTTAGCCTGTTTCATCAGAAGTTCTATTTTGTAAACTTCTTCCTGGGTAGAATCTTCGTGAACCAGACGGGTCAGGGCCTCGTAATACCGGCGGATGATTTCCTGGCGGGAAGCTTCGCAGCAGACATCATCATCAATGATGCAGTTGCCGGCCATATTGACGCCCATATCGGTAGGAGATTTGTAGGGACTTTCTCCGTAAATTCCTTCAAAAATAGCGTTCAGCACTGGGAAGATTTCTACATCCCGGTTGTAGTTGACTGCGGTCTTGCCGTATGCTTCCAGATGGAAGGGGTCAATCATGTTGACGTCGTTTAAATCAGCCGTTGCCGCTTCATAAGCTAAATTGACCGGATGCTTCAGAGGCAGATTCCAGATTGGGAAGGTTTCAAATTTGGCATAACCTGCTTTGATGCCCCGCTTATTTTCATGATACAGCTGGGACAGACAGGTAGCCATTTTGCCGCTTCCAGGGCCTGGGGCTGTAATGATTACTAATGGTTTGGTGGTCTCGATATAGTCATTTTTTCCGTAGCCTTCATCGCTGACGATTAATGGAACGTTGCTCGGATACCCTTCAATAATGTAATGGCGGTATACCTTGATACCCATATGCTCTAATTTAGTCTTAAACTGGTCAGCGCTGGACTGTCCGGAATACTGAGTAATCACAACACTGCCAACATAAAGACCTTTATCCGTATATTCCTGAATTAATCGGAGAACATCCACATCATAGGTGATGCCTAAATCGCCACGGACTTTATTCTTTTCAATATCAGAAGCGCTGATGGCGATTAAAATTTCCGCCTGATCCGCTAACTGAAGCAGCATCCGCAGCTTGCTGTCTGGTTCAAATCCGGGAAGAACACGGGAAGCGTGGTAGTCGTCAAACAACTTGCCTCCAAATTCCAGATAAAGCTTGTCTCCAAACTGATCGATCCGCTGTCGGATATGCTGAGACTGTAAGGTAAGGTATTTGTTGTTGTCAAATCCGATTTTCATACGACACGAAATCTCCTATTCATTGAGGTAAAATAATTGATTACGTTTTCCTATTATACCACAATCCCCAAAAGAAACCAGAACTATTTTTGAAAAAATTTGCCTGATGTGGGGGAAGCGCGGCTGGGAATCTGCCAAAAAGCTTGGCGAATCCCATGAAATGTGATAAAATAACCAGTACGATAGAAGGGACGGCTGTTAATTTCCATTTTAGAAAGAAAAAGAGGATATTTTATGAAACGAGCAATCGGATTTCTGCTTTGCCTGCTGATCTGTTTTTCGGGATTGACAGGATGCAGACGGTATGAGCCTATCATGGATTTGGCGGAAACAGCGGACGGACAACCAGAATCAGAAGAAGGCAAAGAACCTGGTCTTGAGGAGACGGCAGAGATAGAGTCCCAATCTGTCCAGGACAGTAGTGAGACGCAGGAAACGGTGATTTCCATCAGTAATACTCCGGAGCGGACCCCGGTAAAGGTAAAAGGAATTTATCTGACTGCCAATACAGCCGGTTCTTCAGGACGGATGGATGAGATTATTGACTATCTGGATCAGACGGAATTAAACGCAGTAGTCATTGATGTAAAAGACGACTTTGGAAATGTTACCTTTGAAATGGACAGTCCTGCAGTCAATGAAATCGACGCAGTAAAAACTTATATCGGGGATATGGAAGGGCTGGCAAAGAAGCTGAAAGAGCACGGCGTCTACATGATTGCCCGCATTCCGGCATTTCGGGATCCCTATCTGGCAGAGAAGAAGCCGGAATGGTGCCTGAAACTGGCAGACGGAACCGTCTACAAGGATAACAAAGGCCAGGCCTGGGTCAATCCATACAAAAAAGAGGTGTGGGACTACCTGGTGGAAATTGGAAAAAAGGCCGGAGAAGCTGGATTTGACGAGATTCAGTTTGATTATGTCCGGTTCTGTACCGAGCGGGGCATGGGAGACGTGGTATTTGAAGAAGATGATACCCAGGGAAGGGATAAAACCCAGATTATTTCTGAATTTATCCAATATGCTTATGAAGAGCTGATGGCAGAGGGACTGTTTGTATCGGCGGACGTATTTGGAACCATTATCAACAGCGCTACAGACGCCCAGATTGTGGGACAAAGCTATGGAGAAATGTCGGCCAGTCTGGACTACATCTGTCCGATGATTTATCCATCCCATTATGGAAATGGCAATTTTGGCGTAGATTATCCGGATACCAAGCCCTATGAGACGATTTTGGGAGCCTTGACAGGCTCAAAAGAGGAACTGAAAAAGTTTGAGACCGAGGGAGAATCCCAGGCGGTAGTAAGACCCTGGCTTCAGGATTTTACCGCATCTTATTTAAAAAATTATATTCCTTATGGAGACGCAGAAATCCGCTCTCAGATTCAGGCGGTTTATGATGCTGGTTATGATGAATGGATTTTGTGGAGCGCTGCCAACCGTTACCATTATGGCGGACTGTTAACGCCAGAGGCGGCAGAAGCAGAAGAAGCGGCCATTGCAGAATCCAGGGCAGCTCTTCCACCGGAAACCGAGCCGGAGACAGCTCCTTTAGAAACCGGGCCGGAGACAGCCGCACCAGAGGTTTCCAGCACAGAACCGAATTAATCAGACAGGTGAAAGGAAGGAAAGACAGATGGGAGAGACAGAACGGATTCCAAAACCAGGAGAGATTTACCGTCATTTTAAAGATAAACTGTATCAGATTGTGACCATTGCAAAGCATACGGAGACAGGGGAAAAACTTGTGATTTACCAGGCGCTTTATGGAGATTTTAAGGTATATGCAAGGCCTCTTTCCATGTTTACCAGTCCGGTGGATAAAAACAAGTATCCGGATGTGGTTCAGAAGATGCGTTTTGAACAGGTAACCCCAGAAGAGATAACGGCAGAAAATGCAGAAGCAGAAGAGGACGACGGGACGGCGGCAATGCCTCATCCGCTGTTAGTGGAATTTCTGGATGCAGAGGATCTGGGGCAGCAGATAGAGAGCCTGAAAAGGATGAGGGGGAAAATTGGACAGAAGGAGCTGGACAGCATCTATGTAGTCCTGGATATGATTCCTTCCCAGGGAGATCCGGACATTCAGTTGTCCTGTCTGATAAAAGCGCTGGAAACAAGAAAAAAGTATGATGGAAGCCGGCTGAGATAACAGGCCGGCTGTCCTTTTTCCCACGAGAACTTGGAGGAAACATGGTTTTTGATATTGAAGAAGAACTGAAAAAGCTTCCGGCCCAGCCCGGAGTGTATCTGATGCACGACGCAAAGGACGAGATTATCTATGTGGGCAAAGCGGTAAGCTTAAAAAACAGGGTGCGTCAGTATTTTCAGAGCAGCCGCAATAAAACGGCAAAGATTGAACAGATGGTATCCAGGATTGCCAGATTTGAGTACATTATTACGGATTCAGAGATGGAAGCCTTGGTACTGGAATGCAATTTAATCAAAGAATACCGTCCCAAGTATAACACCATGCTAAAGGATGATAAGAGTTACCCATATATTCGGGCAACCGTATACGAGGACTATCCGAGACTTCAGTTTGCTCGGACCATGAAGCGGGACAAAAGCCGGTATTTTGGCCCGTATACCAGTTCTGGAGCCGTAAAAGACACCCTGGATCTGGTGTGCAAGCTGTATCAGATCCGCACCTGCCAGAGGGTGCTTCCCAGAGACGAGGGAAAAGAACGGCCCTGTTTAAATTACCACATCAAACAGTGCCAGGCTCCCTGCCAGGGCTATATCAGCAAGGAGGAATACCGGGTCAATTTTAACCAGGCCCTGGAATTTTTAAACGGCAATTTTGAACCGGTTTTAAAATCCCTGGAAACCAAAATGATGGAAGCTTCCGACAGCATGGATTTTGAAAAAGCCATTGAGTACCGGGATTTGCTGGCCAGTGTAAAGCATATTGCCCAGAAGCAGAAGATTACCAGCCACAACATGGAAGACCGGGACATTATCGCCATGGCAAAGGCAGGGGAAGATGCAGTGGTTCAGGTATTTTTTGTCAGGGAAGGCAAGCTGATTGGAAGAGAACACTTCCGGCTGTCCGTAGCCATAGACGAAGAAAAGGGAGCCATTCTTACCAGCTTTGTCAAACAGTTTTATGCAGGAACACCGTTTGTTCCCAGAGAACTCTGGACCCAGGCTCCACTAGAGGACGAGGAAATTCTGACCCAGTGGCTTAGCGCCAAAAGAGGGCAGAAGGTACACATTACCGTCCCGCAAAAGGGAGAGAAAGAGCGGTTGGTGGAACTGGCAGCTAAGAATGCGTCTATGGTGCTGGTTCAGGATTCAGAGCAGATTAAGCGGGAAGAGCTGCGGACCATCGGCGCTATGAATCAGGTAGGATCCTGGATCGGCCTTTCAAGAGTCAGCCGGATTGAGGCCTTTGATATTTCCAACATCAGCGGCGTGGAATCGGTTGGCTCCATGATTGTCTACGAAGACGGAAAGCCGAAGCGAAGCGATTACCGGAAATTCCGTATCCGCACCGTTCAGGGTCCAAACGATTACGCCTCTATGGAAGAAGTGCTGACCAGACGGTTTTCCCATGGTATTGAGGAAGCAAAAGAACTGAAAGAAAAAGGCATGGATTTGTCATTTGGAAGCTTTACCCGCTTTCCGGATCTGATCATGATGGACGGCGGAAAGGGGCAGGTAAACATTGCCCTTAAAGTGTTGGATAGCCTGGGATTGTCCATTCCGGTCTGCGGTATGGTCAAAGATGACAGCCATAGAACCAGGGGACTTTACTATGACAATGAGGAAATCCCCATTGACCGCCATTCCGAAGGATTCCGGCTGATTACCAGAATTCAGGACGAGGCCCATCGGTTTGCCATCGAGTACCACAGAAGTTTAAGAAGCAAAACCCAGGTAAAATCCATTTTAGACGACATCAGCGGAATCGGACCTTCCAGGCGGAAAGCCCTGATGCGATATTTTAAAGAAATCGAAAAGATTCAGCAGGCTTCCGTAGAAGAACTGCTGGACGTGCCTGGAATGAACCGCCAGGCGGCGGAAGCGGTTTATGAATTTTTCCGAAAACCTGCTTGTCAAACGCCATAGAAAGCCTGTATACTTATATTATCATGGAAAATGGATGAAAAGGAGAAGGAATTATGTACGGTGTAACCATTACGGAAATTATCAATAAATTAAATCTGCAGAACATGACCCCGGAAATTGATACTGATAAAATCGTGGTGTCCCATCCGGACGTCAATCGTCCAGCCCTTCAGCTTACTGGATTTTTTGAGCATTTTGACAATGAACGGGTTCAGATTATCGGATTTGTGGAACAGGCATATCTGAGTACCCTGCCAAAAGAGAGAAAGAGGGAGATTTATGACAGGCTTCTTGCCTGCAAGATTCCTTGCCTGATTTACAGCCGGAATATGGGACCGGATGAAGATATGTTGGAAATGGCCAATCATTATGGAGTGCCTTGCCTGGTTTCCAGTAAATCCACGTCAGATTTGATGGCGGAAGTAATCCGCTGGCTCAATGTAAAACTGGCTCCCTGCATCAGCATCCACGGCGTTCTGGTGGACGTATTCGGCGAGGGCGTCCTGATTATGGGAGAAAGCGGCATTGGAAAGAGCGAGGCTGCTCTGGAGCTGATTAAAAGAGGCCACCGTCTGGTAACGGACGACGTAGTAGAACTGCGCAAGGTCAGCGACGATACATTAATCGGCAGCGCGCCGGATATTACCCGTCATTTTATTGAGCTGAGAGGCATTGGAATTATTGACGTAAAAACCCTGTTCGGTGTAGAAAGCGTAAAAGATACCCAGTCCATTGATATGGTAATCAAACTGGAAGACTGGAACAAGGACAAAGAATACGACCGGTTAGGCTTAGAGGATCAGTATACCGAATTTTTAGGCAACAAGGTAGTCTGCCATTCCATCCCCATCCGTCCGGGCCGTAACCTGGCCATTATCGTAGAGTCTGCTGCAGTCAACCACAGACAGAAGAAGATGGGATATAATGCGGCAAAAGAGCTGTACAACCGGGTACAAGCCAACTTAACCAAGCAGGGGATATAAAAAGGAGCAGGGAATGACAGAATTTTTAAAAGACTTAATCCAGGCGGCGGGAGGTCCTGAGCAGGTTCTGACTCAGGAACCCATGAAAAAGCATACCACATTCCGGACCGGAGGGCCGACGGCCTATTATGTTTCCCCGTCCGGCGAGACAGAGCTTGCCGCTGTGGTAAGCCTTTGTAGAAGACAGCAGATGCCTTATTACATTTTGGGAAATGGCAGCAATCTCCTAGTCAGTGATTCCGGCTATCCGGGCGTGATGATTTCCATGACCAGAGGATTTTCACAGATTACAGAAAAAGGCGGAATTATTACCGCCGGTTCCGGAGCGCTGCTGTCCAGAATTGCAAAAACGGCTCTTTTGCAGTCTCTTACCGGCTTTGAGTTTGCCGCTGGAATTCCAGGAACCTTGGGAGGCGCCGCAGTGATGAATGCCGGCGCCTATGGCGGCGAGATGAAGCAGGTTTTACAGTCCGTCAGGGTCTTGACGGAAGACGGAGAGATTAGGGAACTTGCGGCAGAAGAACTGGAGCTTGGCTACCGGAAGAGCTGTATCCAGCAAAACGGATACATTGTGCTGTCAGCAGTCATTTCGTTAAAACAGGGAGAGCCTTCTGAAATCAAGGCGAAAATGGATGATTTTGCGGCCAGGAGAAAGGAAAAACAGCCGTTGGAATATCCAAGCGCCGGAAGCACGTTTAAACGTCCGGAAGGATACTTTGCAGGCAGGCTGATTGAGGAAGCCGGCTTGAAGGGATTGACAGTAGGCGGCGCTCAGGTGTCAGAAAAGCACAGCGGGTTTGTTATTAACCGGAACGGCGCCACTTCAGCAGATGTCTTCGAACTTTGCAGACAAGTACAAAAAAAGGTAAAGGAACAGTTCGGAGTGGAACTGGAGATGGAAGTAAAACGTCTGGGAGAGTTTTCAGATCCCGCATAACAATAAACCATTTGGAGGAGACAGCATATGAAATTGGTAATCGTGACTGGAATGTCCGGAGCAGGAAAAACCATTGCATTAAAGATATTAGAAGATTTGGGATTTTACTGTGTCGATAATCTGCCGATTTCATTGGTAGACCGTTTTGCAGAACTGATTATGGAAAGCTCAGGAGACATCCGCAACGTAGCGCTTGGCATTGACATCCGGAGCGGCGAAGAACTGCCACGTTTAAGCGAGACCCTGGATAAATGGAGCAGAGACAAACTCCCGTATGAGATTCTGTTTTTAGATGCCAGCGACCAGATTTTAATTAAGCGATACAAGGAGACCCGCAGAAAGCATCCATTATCCGGAGCAGGACGGATTGACGAAGGAATCATAAAAGAACGGGGCCGGATGAGATTTTTAAAGGAAAAGGCCGATTATATTATTGATACCAGCCAGCTTCTGACAAAGGAACTGCGCCGGGAACTGGAGAAAATTTTTGTTCACGACCAGCACTATCAGAATTTGTTTATTACGGTGCTTTCCTTTGGATTTAAGTATGGAATACCAGCAGACGCGGATCTGGTATTTGACGTCCGTTTCCTGCCAAATCCTTACTATGTGGAGGAACTCCGACAGCATACCGGCGAGGAAGTTCCGGTTCAGGAGTATGTGAAGCGGGGCGGAACGGCAGAGGTATTTTTGGAAAAAATCTATGATATGCTGGAATTTTTGATTCCCAATTATGTGGCAGAAGGAAAAAACCAGTTAGTTGTGGCAATCGGCTGCACCGGCGGGAAACACCGTTCGGTTACCATTGCCAGGGAAATTTACAACCATCTTTCCGCCAAGGAAGAACTGGGCGTTAAGTTAGAGCATAGGGATATTGAAAAAGACAGTAAAAGAAAGGGATAGAAATGTCATTTTCTTCGAATGTGAAAGAAGAGCTGTCAGGACAGATCAGTCCTGCCCGCCATTGTCAGATCAGCGAGCTGACGGCAATCTTAAGTTTTTGCGGCAGGATCCAAATTTCGGAAAATAACCGCTATCGGATTAAAATTCATACAGAAAATGGAGCAGTTGCAAGAAAATGCTTTACATTATTGAAAAAAACATTTAATATAGGAGCGGATGTTTCAATCAGGAGAAATGCTTTCTTAAAAAAAAGTCATACGTATACGATTGCAGTTCAGGATCACCAGGAGGCTCTTAAAGTACTTCAAGCTTCCAAAATTTTACAGGAAGATGGAGAAATCGGGGATTCTCTTTCCCTTGTAAATAATGTCCTGTTGATGCAGGCGTGCTGCCGCAGAAGTTTTATCCGGGGCGCATTCCTTGCGGCAGGTTCTATCAGCGACCCCGAAAAGTTTTACCATTTTGAAATCGTCTGTCCAAGCCAGGATAGGGCGGAGCAGGTTCAAAGCATTATTAGGACCTTTGGGATAGACGCTAAGATGGTAACCCGCAAAAAGTATTTTGTAGTATACATCAAAGAAGGCAGCCAGATTGTAGATATTTTAAATGTGATGGAGGCGCCTCTTGCCCTGATGGAGCTGGAAAATATCCGGATTGTCAGAGGAATGAGAGGACAGGTCAACCGTCAGGTAAACTGCGAGACCGCCAACATCAATAAAACGGTGTCTGCTGCAGTAAGGCAAATGGAAGACATTATCTATATCCGCGATACGATAGGTCTTCACCGTCTTCCAGAGAATTTAGAAGAGATTGCTTCGCTGCGTTTGGCAAGACCCGATGCAAGTTTAAAGGAGCTTGGAGAAGCTCTGGATAGTCCCGTAGGCAAATCCGGCGTAAATCACCGGCTGAGAAAGCTGAGTGCCATTGCAAAGGAGCTTAGGGAAAGCGCTGTAAATGGGACGGAAAAAGAACTGTCCTGAGAAATGAGGAGGAAGATTATGGTAAGAAAGACAATTACGGTTCAGTTGACTGCTGGCCTGGAAGCCAGACCGATTGCGATGCTGGTACAGGTGGCAAGTCAGTATGAAAGTAAAATCTATGTGGAAACAGGTACAAAACGGGTAAATGCAAAAAGCATTATGGGTATGATGACGTTGGGAATATCTGTTGGCGAAGAAATTACCGTAACTGCGGACGGAGCAGATGAAGAAACAGCAATCGCAGAAATCGAACGATATTTAAGTGATAAATAACAGCGTCCAGAGTGAAGCAAGTGAAATTGGCGACCGGCTTTTTATGCCGGTCGTAGTTTTTACATAGAAAAGAGGATAGGAGAAAATGGCGTTTACACATTTGCACGTCCATACAGAATACAGTCTGCTGGATGGATCCAGCAAAATCAAAGAACTGGCTGCCAGGGCGAAAGAGCTGGGCATGGACAGCCTGGCAATTACCGACCATGGCGTCATGTATGGCGTCATTGATTTTTATCGTGCCTGCAGGGAAGCAGGAGTGAAACCAATTATCGGATGTGAAGTTTATGTGTCTCCAGGTTCCAGATTTGACAGGGAGACCGTAAGCGGGGAGGATCGGTATTACCATCTGGTGCTTCTGGCAGAAAATAACCAGGGGTATCAGAACCTGATGAAGATTGTATCGAAAGGCTTTGTAGAAGGCTTTTATTATAAACCCAGAGTAGATTATGAAGTTCTGGAACAGTATCACGAGGGCATTATTGCCACAAGCGCCTGTCTGGCTGGCGAGATTCCTAGATACCTGATGCGGGGAATGTATGAAGACGCCAAACAGGCGGCCCTTCACTACCAGGAGATTTTTGGAGAAGGCAATTTCTTCCTGGAACTTCAGGATCATGGAATTCCAGCCCAGAGACAGGTCAATCAGGGAATTCTGCGGATTTCAAAAGAACTGGGAATCGGATTGGTTGCCACCAACGACAGCCACTATACCTTAAAAGAAGACTGGAAGGCCCATGACATCCTGCTGTGTATCCAGACCGGAAAGAAGGTAACCGATGAAAACCGGATGCGGTATGAGGCAGAGAAGTTTTATTTAAAATCCGAAGACGAAATGCGGGAACTGTTTCCTTATGCGCCGGAAGCCCTGGAAAACACTCACAAGATTGCAGAACGCTGCAATGTGGAAATTGAATTTGGCGTGACCAAGCTGCCAAAATACCAGGTTCCGGAAGGGTTTGATTCCTGGACGTATTTAAACCATCTTTGCGAAGAAGGCTTTGCAAAGAGGTATCCGGACGATGACGGAAATCTTCACGACCGGATGGCGTATGAGCTGAAGACCATTCATACCATGGGCTATGTAGACTATTTCCTGATTGTATGGGATTTCATCCACTTTGCAAAATCCCATGGCATCAGCGTGGGCCCGGGACGCGGTTCTGCAGCCGGAAGCGTGGTGTCTTATGCACTGGAAATTACCAACATTGACCCAATCCGGTACGGTCTCCTGTTTGAACGGTTCCTGAATCCGGAGCGTGTGTCTATGCCGGATATTGATATTGACTTCTGCTACGAGAGGCGTCAGGAAGTCATCGACTACGTTGTAGAAAAATACGGAAAAGATCAGGTAGCCCAGATTGTGACCTTTGGTACCCTGGCTGCAAAAGGTGTAGTCCGGGATGTGGGAAGAGTGTTAGACCTGCCTTACGCCCAGTGCGACGCCATTGCCAAAATGATTCCGGGAGATTTGGGAATGACCCTGGAAAAAGCCTTAAAAACCAGTCCGGATCTGCGGGATGCCTATAACAGCGACGATCAGGTCAAGTACCTGATTGACATGGCAATGCGTCTGGAAGGACTTCCACGCCATACCTCCATGCACGCTGCAGGAGTGGTAATCAGCCGCACCAGCGTGGATGAGTATGTGCCCCTTTCCAGGGCGGCAGACGGAACCATTACCACCCAGTTTACTATGACCACCCTGGAAGAACTGGGACTGTTAAAAATGGACTTTTTAGGGCTTAGAACCCTGACCGTAATCCAGAACGCCTGCGATCAGATAGAGAAAAACAGGGGAATCCACATTGACGTAGATAAGATCGACTACAATGATAAGCAGGTGCTGGAATCCATCGGAACCGGACGGACAGATGGTGTATTTCAGGTGGAAAGTTCTGGTATGAAGAGCTTTATGAAGGAACTAAAGCCTGGCAGCCTGGAAGACATTATTGCGGGAATTTCCCTGTACCGGCCAGGTCCCATGGATTTTATCCCAAGGTATTTAAAGGGAAAAAATAATCCGGAGACCATTACCTATGAATGCCCCCAGTTAGAGCACATTTTAAGCCCGACTTACGGCTGTATCGTCTACCAGGAGCAGGTTATGCAGATCGTACGGGATCTGGCCGGATATACTCTTGGACGAAGCGACCTGGTGCGAAGAGCCATGGCAAAAAAGAAAGCGGCAGTCATGGAAAAGGAGCGGCAGAACTTTGTCTACGGCAATCCGGAAGAAGGGGTAGCAGGCTGCGTAGCCAATGGAATTGATGAAAAAATTGCCAATCATATCTACGACGAGATGATTGATTTTGCAAAGTATGCCTTTAATAAGTCTCATGCGGCTGCTTATGCAGTGGTTTCCTATCAGACGGCTTATTTAAAATATTATTATCCGGCAGAGTTTATGGCGGCTTTGATGACGTCGGTTATGGACAACTTAACCAAGCTTTCCGAGTACATTGTGACCTGCCGTCAGATGGGAATTGCCATTCTGCCGCCGGATATTAACTCTGGGGAAAGCGGATTTTCCGTAGATGGAGAAGGCATCCGGTATGGTCTGTCTGCCATTAAAAGCATTGGAAAATCAGTGGTGGAAATGATTGTCAAGGAACGGGAGAATAATGGAACATTCCGTTCCCTGGAAGATTTCGTAGAGCGGATGAGCAGTAAGGAAGTCAATAAACGTACCATGGAAAACTTTATCCGTTCCGGAGCGCTGGACTGCCTTCCGGGCAACCGCCGGCAGAAGGTATTGATAGCGCCGGAAATTATTGACAATAAGAACAGGGAAAAGAAAAACTCCATGGCTGGTCAGATGAGCCTTTTTGATTTTGCAGAGGAGTCGGAAAAATCAGATTTTCAGGTAACCTTTCCAGACGTAGAAGAGTTTACAAAAGAAGATATTCTGGCGGGAGAAAAAGAAACTCTGGGAATCTATATCAGCGGCCATCCGTTAGAGGCCTATGTAAACGCCATGAAAAACAATACCAATGCGTCTGCCATTGATTTTATGGTAGATGAAGAAACCAATCTGGCGGCCCTTTCTGACGGACAGCGTGTGACCATTGGCGGAATGGTAACCGATAAAACAGTAAAGACTACAAAAACTGGAAAAATGATGGCCTTTCTTACCATAGAAGACTTGACGGGATCCGTAGAGGTGCTGGTATTCCCTAAAAATTACGAAGCTCAGAGGGAGCTGTTTACAGAGGACGCCAAGCTGTTTGTCCAGGGAAGAGTGTCTTTGGGAGAAGAACCAGTGGGAAAGCTGATTCTGGAAAAAGCCATTCCATTTTCTAAAATTCCCAGGGAACTCTGGATTAAGTTTTTGGACATGGAAGATTACCGGAAGGGGGAGCAGAAACTGCTGGATGCCCTGTCCAAGTCAGAGGGAAATGACGCAGTGGTTATCTACCTGGAAAAGGAGAGGGCTAAAAAGACTCTGCCTCCAAACTGGAATGTTGAGAGTACAAAAGAGCTGACCGACCTTTTATCAGAACGCTTTGGAGAAGCAAATGTCCGGATTGTAGAGAAAAAAATTTAACAATTTGGACCGGATAGGTATTGCTAAACCAGATGAAATGCTTTAGAATATGTGATGTATGGAAAAAAATACGTAATTTTTGAAAGAAGAATCTCGCAGAGAGGGAGGCATATTTTTTATGGCTAAAAAAGTAAAGACCATTGGCGTACTGACCAGCGGAGGTGATGCGCCTGGCATGAATGCGGCAATCCGTGCGGTTGTAAGAACAGCAATCCACGAGGGCTTGAAAGTAAAGGGTATCATGCGAGGATATGCAGGCCTTCTTCAGGAAGAAATCGTAGATATGGACAGCACCAGTGTTTCTGATATTATCCACAGGGGCGGTACTATTTTATATACGGCGCGCTGCCAGGAGTTTACAACAAAAGAAGGTCAGGAGATGGGCGCCGAGATCTGTCACAGACATGGTATTGACGGCATTGTCGTAATCGGCGGAGACGGTTCTTACCGGGGGGCAGGAAAGTTAGCTGCCCTGGGAATCAACACCGTAGGGGTTCCGGGAACCATTGACCTTGACATTGCTTGTACCGAGTATACCATTGGTTTTGATACGGCAGTCAACACTGCAATGGAAGCAATCGACAAGGTAAGAGATACTTCTACTTCCCATGAGCGGTGCAGCATTATTGAGGTTATGGGACGCCGGGCTGGATATATCGCCCTGTGGTGCGGCTATGCCAACGGCGCAGAGGAAATCTTGCTTCCAGAGCGCTATGACGGTGACGAGCAGGCCATTATCAACCGGATTATTGACAACCGCAAGAGAGGCAAAAAGCACAACATCATCATTAACGCAGAAGGCATCGGACATTCTGCTTCCATGGCCCGCCGGATTGAGGCAGCCACTGGAATCGAGACCCGTGCAACGATTTTAGGACATATGCAGCGAGGAGGAAGTCCTACTTGTAAAGACCGTGTATATGCGTCGATTATGGGTGCAAAGGCAGCGCTTCTTCTGGCAGAAGGAAAGAGCAACCGGGTAGTGGCATACCAGAATGGCCAGTATGTAGATGTAGATATTCAGGAAGCATTGAATATGAAAAAAGATATTCCGGAAGACCAGTACAAGATCTGCAAGATGCTGGTTCGATAATCATAGAACATCGGCAGGGGGCTGCCGCATGATGAAGAAGGGATGGTTCTTTTATCCCGCTGTCATTCTGCGACAGCCCTTTTTACTGCCAGGTTTTCCGGTAAAGGAATGGGATAACACATTCAGACAGAAAGGATTCCACAGATGGAAGGACAAGACAGAGTGGTGCTTTGCGGAGCTAATTCGTATGAGCAGAAGTATTATTTTAACCAGGATTTTTCTTCCCTGCCAGAGGGAATACAAAAGGAACTCCACATTATGTGCGTTCTGTTTACGGAAGATGTAGGCGGCGTCCTGACCCTGGAGTTTGATGAGAAGGGAAATCTGGAATTTAAAGTGTCCGTAGACGACAATGATTATTTGTTTGACGAGATTGGAAGCGGCCTGAAAATCCGGCAGTACCAGAGGGAAAAACGGGAGCTTCTGGAGTCTCTGGAGCTGTATTACCAGGTGAAGTTTTTGGGAATGCCCCTGGAAGCCATTGAAGAAGCCAGAAGGAGAGAAGATGACTAAAAAAGGGCCTGTTATTGGAAACGTTGCGCTGGACAGTCCCTTGGTGCTGGCGCCTATGGCGGGAGTTACGGATCTTCCATTCCGTCTGCTGTGCAAAGAACAGGGATGCAGTCTGGTATATACGGAAATGGTCAGCGCGAAAGCCATTCTTTATAAAAATAAGAATACCAGAGAGCTTCTGCAGGTGCAGGAAGAAGAACATCCAGTAGCCGTCCAGCTATTTGGATCTGATCCGGCTATTATGGCAGAAATTGCCGCCCAGGTGGCAGAAGGCCCTTATGAAATCATTGATGTCAATATGGGCTGTCCGGTTCCCAAAATCGTCAACAACGGGGAAGGGTCGGCGCTGATGAAAAATCCTAAGCTGGCCGAAGAAATTTTAACCGCTATGGTAAAGGCAGTCAAAAAGCCGGTAACAGTAAAGTTTAGGAAAGGGTTTTATAACGGAGAAGCATCAGCTGTAGAATTTGCCAAAATGGCAGAGGCCAGCGGCGTGGCTGCAGTAGCGGTTCATGGACGAACCAGAGAACAGTATTATTCCGGAAAAGCGGATTGGGAGATTATTCGTCAGGTAAAAGAGGCAGTTTCCATTCCGGTAATCGGAAACGGCGATATTTTTGAGCCGGAAGACGCAGTGAGGATGATGGAAGAAACCGGCTGCGACGGTGTGATGATTGCCAGAGGCGTAAAGGGAAATCCCTGGATTTTCGGCCGGACAAAAGCGCTTTTAGAAACCGGAGTTACCCCTCCAAAGCCGTCTTTTGAAGAAGTCAGAAAGATGATTCTCCGTCATGGGAAAATGCTGATTGAATATAAAGGCGAGCGGGTAGGAATCCGGGAAATGCGGGGCCATATGGCCTGGTATACGACGGGAATGCCCCATTCTGCCGCATTGAGAAATGAGATTAATCTGGCAGAGACATTTGAGGATATGGAAAAGCTCTTAGAGCGCTGGAAGGAGAGCCGCTAAGTGGCTTGACAATGATCCGGATTTAGACTATAATACCTTGAATGCGGGAAGGCGTGTTAATTTTCAGTTAGGAAGGAAGCAATCAAATTATGGAAGAAAAGAAAAATATTCTGACCTATGCGGGACTTAAAAAATATGAAGATGAACTTCATGATTTAAAGGTAAACCGCAGAAAGGAAGTTGCCCAGAAAATTAAGGAAGCAAGAGAGCAGGGCGACTTATCTGAGAATGCAGAGTATGATGCTGCAAAAGATGAGCAGAGAGACATCGAGCTGCGCATCGAGGAGCTGGAGAAGCTTCTGAAAAATGCAGAAGTAGTCGTAGAAGAAGACGTAGATTTAGAGAAGATTAATGTAGGCTGTGTTGTTCGCGTATATGACATCGAGGACGACGAAGAGATGGAATTCAGCATTGTTGGTTCCACCGAGGCAAACAGCCTTCAAAATAAAATTTCCAATGAGTCTCCGGTTGGCCATGCGCTGATTGGCAGACGGGTCGGCGATATAGTAGACGTAGAGACCCAGGTTGGCGTTATCAAGTACAAGGTACTGGCAATTCAGAGAGTATAGGGTAACAGTTCAGCCATGCGAAGATTCAGGCAGAAAAAAGCGTTGAAAGCTTGCTTTCATAAGAATTTTCCTGTCTGAATCTTCATAGGGCGGACGCCCGACGCTTCTTGTCCGCTGTAAGCGGGCAAGAAGATGGCATGGCTGACTGTTACAGTATAGGACAGAACATAGATAAGAGGAGTGTACAAAGTGGCAGGAGAGAATCAGGTAAAACCACAGGAAGATTTAAACCATGTGCTTCAGGCTCGTCGGGATAAGCTGGCAGAACTTCAGGCTTCAGGCAGAGATCCGTTCCAGATAACCAAATATGACCAGACCCATCACAGCACAGAGATCAAAGAAAATTACGAAGAGTTAGAAGGCAAAGAGGTATCCATCGCCGGCCGTATGATGTTTAAGCGCGTTATGGGCAAGGCGTCTTTTTGCAACATCCAGGACTTAAAGGGAAGAATCCAGGTATATGTAGCCCGCGACAGCGTTGGAGAAGACGAATACAAGGATTTCAAGAAATTAGACATCGGTGATATTGTCGGTGTAAAGGGAACCGTATTTACCACTAAGACTGGTGAGATTTCCATCCACGCAACTGATGTGATTCTTCTTTCCAAGAGCCTTCAGGTGCTTCCAGAGAAGTTCCATGGCCTGACCGATACCGATATGCGTTACCGTCAGAGATATGTGGATTTAATCATGAATGAAGAAGTAAAGGATACCTTTATTAAGCGTTCCAAGATTATTTCTGCAATCCGTAAATACTTAGACGGCCAGGGTTTTATGGAAGTCGAAACCCCGATGCTGGTAGCAAATGCCGGCGGCGCAGCTGCAAGACCGTTTGAGACCCATTTTAACGCACTGGACGAGGACGTAAAGCTGCGTATTTCTCTGGAGCTGTACTTAAAGCGTCTGATCGTAGGCGGATTAGAGCGGGTATATGAGATTGGACGTGTATTCCGTAATGAAGGCGTAGACACCAGACACAATCCGGAGTTTACCTTGATGGAATTATACCAGGCATACACGGATTACCACGGCATGATGGATTTAACAGAAAATCTGTACCGTTATCTGGCGCAGGAAGTTTTAGGAACCACTACCATTACTTACAATGGCATTGAGATGGACTTAGGAAAGCCATTTGAGCGTATTACCATGGTAGAGGCTGTAAAGAAGTATTCCGGCGTAGATTTCGACCAGATTCATACATTAAAAGAAGCCAGAGCAGCCGCAAAAGAACACCATGTAGAGTTTGAAGAGCGCCATAAGAGAGGCGACATTTTAAATCTGTTCTTCGAAGAGTTTGCAGAAGAGCATTTAATCCAGCCTACCTTTGTTATGGATCATCCGATTGAGGTATCTCCTTTAACCAAGAAGAAACCTGAGAATCCAGCTCATGTAGAGCGTTTTGAGTTCTTTATGAACGGCTGGGAGTTAGCAAACGCATATTCTGAGTTAAACGACCCGATTGACCAGAGAGAGCGTTTTGCAGCCCAGGAAGAGATGTTTGCCGCTGGAGATGACGAGGCAAACCATACCGACGAAGACTTCTTAAATGCGCTGATGATCGGTATGCCTCCAACTGGCGGTATCGGTTTTGGTATCGACAGAATGGTAATGTTGCTGACCGATTCCCAGGCAATTCGTGATGTACTGCTGTTTCCGACCATGAAGAGTCTGGATACGAAGAAGAGCGAAGGCAAGGCTGAAAAGGCAGAAAAAGCAGCTTCCCTTGATGCCGCTTTGAACCAGGCATCTGGGGTTCTGACCCAGGAGCTTGAAAAGATGCCGGCTGTAAAGGCAGAGCCGATTGATTTCTCCAAGGTAGAAGTAGAACCGCTGTTTGAAGATATGGTAGACTTTGATACCTTCAGTAAGTCAGATTTCCGCGCAGTAAAGGTAAAAGAGTGTGAGGCAGTACCAAAGAGCAAGAAGCTTCTTAAGTTCGTTCTGGACGATGGAAGCGGTACAGACCGCGTGATTTTAAGCGGTATTCACGATTATTATGAGCCGGAAGAACTGGTAGGCAAGACCTTAATTGCTATCGTAAACCTGCCGCCAAGAAAGATGATGGGAATTGATTCCTGCGGTATGATTATTTCCGCAACCCACCTGGTAGAAGGCAGAGAAGGCCTGAACGTTCTGATGGTAGACGACCAGATTCCAGCAGGTGCGAAGCTGTACTAATACATTTGATGCAGAAATAAGTGCAGAGCGAAAAATGCATAATTGCAAGTGATGATGGGCAGTCCTAAAAGGGACTGCCCATTTTTGGAAGAGGGAAAGAGATGAATATACAGATTTTTGGAACAAAGAAGTGCAATGATACGAAGAAAGCAGAACGTTTTTTCAAGGAGCGAGGGATAAAATACCAATTTATTGATATGAAAGAAAAAGGGATGAGCAAAGGGGAGTTTACTTCTGTTTCACAGGCAAACGGCGGTCTTGAAAATATGATTAACTGGGAAGAAAGAGACAAAGAACTACTTGCTCTTATTAAGTATCTGGCAGAAGAGGACAAATTGGCAAAAGTATTGGAACATCCACAGGTAATTAAAACACCGGTAGTCAGAAATGGAAAACAATCTACACTGGGCTATCAGCCAGAAGTGTGGAAGAAATGGAATTAACTGAAGAACGGGTAATTTTGGAAGAAGGGACGGAATCGTATGATGGCAGTAAGCATTATTGTGATAATCGCGGCAGTGTTAGGATATATGCTCCCAGGACAGGTAATAGATGCAATCCGGGCAGACAATCAAGATGAGTATGAGAAGCACAAAGTCTTATCACAGCTTTGTTTCAGCGCAATTCTGCTTTTTATCGGGATTTTGCTTGTTTCCTGATAGAATATAAAAACTTCAATCCAGCCATACTAAACAAAAACAAAGTTAACAAGGACTGGAAAGGAGATTTGTATGCAGGCAGGAAAGGCAAGCGTACAATTTGAGAATCCTCCCCTTATTTTAAGCGAGGGGAGCGTTGCAGGAAAAAAGGAAGGACAAGGGCCGTTAGGAACTTTATTTGACCGCGTAGAGCAGGATGACAAATTTGGAAAAGCCAACTGGGAAGAAGCGGAAAGCGAGATGCAGAAACAAGCGGTTGAGATAGCGGCTTCCAAAGCAGGAATAAAAAATGAGGATATCCGCTATTTACTCGGAGGAGATTTATTAGGCCAGCTGATTGCGACCTCATTTGGGGTAATTGAGTTGGAAATTCCGTTGTTTGGGTTGTATGGAGCCTGTTCTACCATGGGAGAGGCCATGAGCCTGGGCGCTATGCTGGTGGCGGCAGGATATGCCGACAGGGTGGCTTCTGTGGCGTCCAGCCATTTTGCTACAGCAGAAAAACAATTCCGCTTTCCGTTAGGCTATGGAAACCAAAGGCCCTATTCTGCCACCTGGACGGTAACCGGATGCGGGGCTGTCATACTCCAGGCCGCTGGACTGGAACAGAGAAAAGATGCCGGAGGGCAGGCAGTCATTACCGGTGTTACAACTGGAAAGATTGTAGATTTGGGAGTCAAGGATTCCATGAATATGGGAGCAGCTATGGCGCCTGCTGCTTTTTCTACTATCAGCCAGAATTTTGAAGATTTTCAGGTAGATGAGACCTGGTATGACAAGATTATTACCGGAGATTTGGGAACGATTGGACGAACCATTCTTTTGGATTTTATGAAAGAAAAAGGATATGATCTGGAAGCGGTTCACATGGACTGCGGAATCGAAATTTTTGATCCCGAAACACAGGATACCCATGCTGGGGGAAGCGGCTGCGGCTGTTCTGCAGTTACATTCTGCTCCTATGTGCTGCCACGTATCAGAGAAGGAGTCTGGAAACGGGTTCTATTTGTACCGACAGGCGCTTTACTATCTACTGTCAGCTTTAATGAGGGACAGAGCGTTCCAGGAATCGCTCATGGAGTTGTTATTGAGCATCGGAGACTTTAAAAGAAGGGAATCAGAAATGGATTATTTCAAAGCTTTTTTAGTAGGGGGAGCGATTTGCGCCCTGGTACAGATTTTAATGGAAAAAACAAAACTAATGCCGGGAAGGATCATGGTCATTCTGGTGGTAAGCGGTACAATATTAGGGTTCATTGGAGTATATCAGCCATTTCTGGACTGGGCCGGTCAGGGAGCGGGAGTACCTCTTCTGGGATTTGGCAATACTCTGTGGAAAGGGGTAAAAGAAGGAATAGAAACAGAAGGACTTCTTGGGATTTTTAAAGGAGGGCTGACTGCCAGTTCGGCAGGCATCTGCGGAGCCATGGTATTCGGGTACCTGGGTTCGCTGCTGTTTAACTCTAAAATGAAATGATTCGGCTGATACAAATGAAACAGAAGACAGAACGCCCTGAAGGTCTGAAAAAGTTTTAAAAAGTCGAAAACTTGCAAATGGTTTGAGCGGATGGTATTATGAAAAAAGGCATGAAATCGCGATATGCAAGTTGAAAGGGGAACAGTTGGTCAGGTGAAAAATACGGCTGGTTATAAAAGTCCGGAGAAGGATAAAGATAAAGAATTGTATCTGCGCCATAAGAAGTATAGTAGGATTTTAGCAAAACGGGTCTATGAGCTAAAGGAAACCCGGGAAGGAGTGGAGAGTATGTGCCAGGAGATGGAACAGATTTTCAGTGAAGGCCAGCGATACGGAGAAAAACGAGGAGAAAAGCGAGGAGAAAAGCGAGGGGAACTGAAAGCAAAAAAAGAAGCGGCAGTATCTTTGAATGAAATGGGCCTGCCAGCAGACAAAATTGCAGAAGCAGTCAAAGTCAGCGCAGCGACAGTCCAGAAGTGGATTGGGAGAAATACGGCAGCTGCCAGGTAATAATTGTATATTTGTATCTTGATAGGATCAAAGCGTTTCCATAATATAAAAAAGCCGGTTGATACCCAAAAATGTACCAACCCCCAAAAGTTAGACCTAAAAATCTAGCGATTGGAGGTCGGTACAAAACGAGTTGTCAGCCGACTTTTTTGTTTTATTCGAAACGCAAACTTTAGTTTATTCCATTTAGTTCACTCCAGGGCCATATTCTGTCGGCATAGTGCCGATAATGACCGGATTGGTCTGGGAGTAACCAGGCCCGATAGGGGTTACGACAGAAGAATCCGTAGAAGAGTCTGTCGGGGCAGAACCGTCTGGATTAATTGGAGGAAGGATGGTGTTGACTCCATTATGGATATTGCAGTAGCCAGGGATTCCAAAAGCGGAATCATCGGTACTTCCTTCCTCATCCTGGGGCAGGGCCATACATACCCTGGACTGGCGGTCCGGACAAAATTCAGTAGGTTTCTGGCCAGAAGCAGAGCAGACTGTTACGACAACGTGTTTGTCGCAGACTTCGGTAGGCGCTGTGCCTTTGGCAAAATATTCTGTATAAACAGCATTGCCTCTTGGGTCATTGGTGCAGACGCCATTGACAGCCAGTTTGCCGGATTTACGGCAGATCTGGGCAGTTTCCACACTGTCCGGAACGGCAAAACCAGGATCAGACAATCCTTCATGTACCCGTTCCATGATTTTCCGCCAGATGTCCTTGTGGAAGCTAGTTCCTCCATTGCTGCTTAAAGACTGGTTGTTGTCACAGCCGCCCCAGATACCAGCAGTATAATAAGGCGTATAGCCTACAAACCAGATGTCGTTGTTGGAAGAGGTAGTACCGCTCTTGCCGGCAACGGACATACCGGACAGTCTTGCCCGTGTACTGGTAGAAGAAATACTTGCGCCCGCTCTTGCAAAACTGCTGACAGTCCGCATGGAATCTGCCATGGCATCGGTCAGCAGGAAGGCAGTAGAATCCTTCAGAGCCCGATGGGTTTCCGGCGTGTTGTCCAGTAAAATTTTTCCATTGTGATCCAGAATCTTTGTAAAGAAAACAGGTTCTGTATAAACGCCGCCATTGGCGATAGCAGCATAAGCAGCGGTCAGCTCCAGATTGGAGACGCCGTCTGTAATTCCGCCCAGAGCCGTTGCAGGGTTCAGGTCATTAGAAGTCAGGGAAGTGATTCCCAGGTTTTTTGCATACTCTACACCTAACTGAGGGGTAACCGTCTCTACCAGACACCGGACTGCCACGATATTCATAGAGAAAATAATACCGCTGCGGATATTGGCATAGCCCTGGTATTTACCCTGGCTGTACCAGTTTTTAAAAGTCTTTGTACCGACGGTATACGGTGCGTCGTAGTAAACCGTTCCAAGAGTTGCGCCGCAGGCATCTAAAGCCGGAGCAAAGGCAGTAATGACTTTAAATGTCGATCCAGGCTGACGGAGGGTATTGGTGGCCCGGTTCAAAGTAAGACTGGCAGTCTTTTCTCCACGGCCGCCGCTGATGGCTTTTACCTGTCCGGTGGCCTGATCCATGATTACAAAGGAAGCCTGGGGCTGGAGAGTAGTCTGCATCCGTTCGCCCAGGATTTCGTCGCCTTCTTTCAGAAGATAAGCCTTAAACTGCTCAATATCAGCGTTCACTTCATCTTCCGAAGCATACAGTCCGGTGTAACCGTCATGGAGCACCTCCTTATGGTACTTTTTCAAGGTTTCTTCGGAATAATGCTTGGTCTCTCCATTGGCGTGGGTTACAGAAAGACGGTATTCCACAGAATACTTAGCGGCTGCATAATTCTCTGGATTGTTGATCTCTTCATCTACAATGGCCTGGATATTCGGATCCTGGGTCGTATAGATGGTCAGACCGCCGCCGTACAGCAGGTTATAAGCCTGGCTTTCGGAATATCCCAGCTTGTCCATCAGAGCTTTCTGGACCTGTTCGGTCAGTTCATCTGTAAAATAGCTGTACATGGTGGATTCCTGATTGGCAATCACCATATTGTTGTTTTGCTGAATCCGGTCATACACATTGTCTGCCAGGGCTTCTTCCTGCTCATCAGCGCTAATATAGTCCTGATCCTTCATGTACTGAAGGATGACTTTGCGTTTTTCCGCATTGTGTTCTGGATTGGTAATCGGGTTATAGTAAGTAGGCTTCTGGGTAATACCGGCAAGTACGGTACATTCCGATAAAGTCAGATCCGATACTTCCTTATTAAAATACCGTCTGGCGGCTACCTTTACTCCCAGGGTATTGCTGCCTAAATTAATGGTATTTAGATAATCGGTAATAATTTTCTGTTTGGCCTTTGTCTTGTCAGGGCCAAGGGCCTTTTCTAACTGGACGGCCAGATACTGTTCCTGAAGCTTTCTCTCCAGCTTGGCAGCAAATGTAGCTTCATTTCCGCCTTTAAAGACGTTGTTTTTAATCAGCTGCTGGGTCAGGGTAGAGCCGCCGCCCCGGTTGTCGTTGGTCAGCACGCCTACTGCCGCACGCAGGATAGAACGGATATCAATTCCGTTATGATCCCAGAAACGGGAATCTTCAATGGCAACGAAGGCATCGATTAAGTCCTGGGGAAGCTCTTCATAGGTGGCTGCCTCTCGGTTGGAACCTTCCATAACAAGAGTATCAGTCAGATTACCTGCGCTGTCATATACCTTGGTGGCAAAACCGCTGGGACCGAAGCTGTTGGGGTCAATTTCCGGAGCATTGTCAATAATGCCTTTTACCATGCCGAAACCTGCGCTGACGCCTGTAACTGCAATGGCCAGACAGAAAATAAATAACATTCGGGAAATAAACTGAATCATCCGTGTTTTATATTTCTGGGATTTGGAACGGACAGCCTTCAGATTCTGCTCAGTGGCCTTTCTGCCGTAATTATTCGAGTTCATGGAAATCCTCCTTTACCGGTACATTATAGCAAAATATCCTAATTAATTCAACTTAAGATTCATAGGTATTGTTCCGTAAGGAACTCTCTGGTATACTGTCTGGGAGAAGAATGGAGGGAGAATCGATGGGAGAAACCAGTCAGGCAGATAAAAGGCCGGAATCCTATTTAATTTTATACCAGGGAGGCAGCGGAGAACTGACAGAGAAAAAATCCCGCTTTATTGCCAATACCCGTCCGGTAACAAGCGAGGAAGAGGCCCTTGCCTTTATAGAAGAAATGCGGAAAAAATACTGGGATGCCAGACATAACTGCTGGGCCTATGTGATTGGAGAACGGGGAGAGAAAAAACGGTGCAGCGACGACGGGGAACCCAGCCAGACAGCCGGAAAGCCGATGCTGGACGTATTATCCGGAGCGGAGGTAACCAATCTCTGCGTAGTGGTAACCAGGTATTTTGGCGGCGTACTGCTGGGAACAGGAGGCCTTGTAAGAGCGTATTCCGGAGCAGCAAAAGCAGGCCTGGAAGCAAGCGTGTTGGTAGAAAAGAAGATGGCAGAAAAAATCCAGGTAGACACCGATTACAACGGCCTGGGAAAGATCCAGTATATTGCAGCAGAACGGGGAATTGCCACCTTAGATATCCAGTATACCGACAAAGTAGTGCTTACGTTTTTAGTTCCGGTAAAAGACGCGCCGTCTTTTAAAGCAGCGCTGACAGAGGGAACCAATGGAAAAGCAAAGATTCAGACGCTGTGCCGCCTTTATTACGGAAATCTAGAAAAAGAGATCCTGATTTTTGAAGAAATTCCGTAAAACCTGGGCAAAACACCTTGCATTCCTGAAAAACGGATGCTATACTAGGTAACCGTGGCAGAAAACAGTTTTATATAAGGAAGTAAACTTATGAAAATTAAGAGAGAAGATGTAAGAAATATTGCAATTATCGCTCACGTAGACCATGGCAAAACGACCTTGGTAGATAATTTATTAAAGCAGAGCGGTATTTTTAGGGCAAATCAGGAAGTAGCAGAACGTGTCATGGATTCCAATGACATTGAACGGGAGAGAGGCATCACCATTCTTTCCAAGAATACTGCAGTTATGTATAAGGGAACCAAGATTAACATCATCGATACCCCAGGTCATGCCGATTTCGGCGGCGAGGTAGAGCGTGTCTTAAAGATGGTAAACGGCGTTATTTTAGTAGTAGACGCTTATGAGGGCGCAATGCCCCAGACCAAGTTCGTATTAAAGAAAGCATTAGAACTGGATTTATACGTAATCGTCTGCATCAATAAGATTGACCGTCCAGAAGCAAGACCAAACGAAGTAATCGATGAGATTTTAGAGCTGTTTATGGATCTGGATGCTTCTGACGAGCAGTTGGAGTGCCCATTTATTTTTGCATCTGCAAGAGACGGCTATGCAAAGAAAAACTTAGAAGACGAAAATGTAGATATGACGCCTTTATTTGAGACCATTATCGACTACATTCCAGCTCCGGAAGGCGATCCAGAAGCGCCTCTCCAGACGTTAATCAGCACCATTGACTACAATGAATATGTAGGACGTATCGGCGTAGGCAAGGTAGATAACGGCGTACTCCGTATCAATCAGGAGTGTGTTCTGGTTAATCATCACGATCCGGACAAGTTTAAAAAGATTAAAATCGGCAAACTGTACGAGTTTGACGGCTTAAACCGCGTGGAAGTAAAAGAAGCCAACGTAGGTTCTATTGTGGCCATTTCCGGTATTCCGGATATCCACATCGGAGACACCATCTGCGCAGTTGATACTCCAGATCCGATTCCATTCCAGAAGATTTCAGAGCCTACCATTTCCATGTACTTTATGGTAAATGACAGCCCGTTAGCCGGACAGGAAGGAAAGTATATTACCTCCCGTCATATCAGAGAGCGTCTGTTCAGAGAGTTAAATACAGATGTCAGCCTCCGTGTAGAAGAAACCGATTCTCCGGACTGCTTTAAGGTATCTGGAAGAGGCGAGCTGCATCTGTCTGTTCTGATTGAAAATATGCGTCGTGAAAACTTTGAGTTTGCAGTCAGCAAGGCAGAGGTTATCTATAAATACAATGAGAGAGGCCAGAAGCAGGAGCCAATGGAAATCGCTTATGTAGATGTTCCGGATGAATTTACCGGAGCAGTTATCCAGAAGCTGACCTCTAGAAAGGGCGAACTTCAGGGTATGAGTCCAGTGTCTGGCGGCTATACCAGACTGGAATTTTCCATTCCGTCCAGAGGTCTGATTGGATACAGAGGCGAATTTATGACCGATACCAAGGGAAATGGTATCTTAAATACCATGTTTGACGGTTATGGCCCTTACAAGGGAGATTTAACCTACCGTCCGACCGGATCCCTGATTGCATTCGAGGCAGGAGAAGCCATTACTTACGGACTTTACAATGCTCAAGAGAGAGGCATTCTGTTTATTGGGCCTGGCGAAAAAGTATATTCCGGTATGGTAGTAGGCCAGAATCCAAAGGCAGAGGATATTGAAATCAATGTCTGCAAGACCAAGAAGCTGACCAATACCCGTTCTTCCAGCGCAGACGACGCGCTCCGTTTAACTCCGCCTAAGGTAATGAGTTTAGAGCAGTGTCTGGAGTTTATTGATACTGATGAACTTCTGGAAATTACTCCAAAGAGCCTTCGAATCCGCAAAAAGATTCTGGATCCAATGTTGAGAAAGAGAGCTTCTTTTAAGAAATAATCTGCAAAAAGAGACAATTATCGCTTAATAAAAAAGAATTCTGTCGAGAACTTCTTCAGGATTCTTTTTTATATTCTTCATAAAATTATCCTTTTCCACATAAATTTACTATGTGCGATAAGTAAATGTAAGTAGAGAAGAGGAGAAATACTATGTCAGAAAAAGTAATTGAAAACAATAAGGTCAGCGTCATTGGAACCATCGTATCCGGGTTCACATTCAGCCATGAAGTATTTGGAGAAGGATTCTATATGGTGGATTTGTCTGTAAACCGGCTCAGCGAACAGGCAGACGTAATTCCCCTGATGGTTTCTGAGCGCCTTCTGGATGTAGAAAAGGATTATCGTGGATGTACAGTGGAAGCCATTGGCCAGTTCCGTTCCTACAACCGCCATGAAGGGGCGAAAAACCGCCTGGTGTTGTCCGTCTTTGTAAGGGAAATCAGCTTTATGGAAGAATTTACCGATTATACCAAGACTAACCAGATTTTCTTGGACGGTTATATCTGCAAACTGCCGGTGTACAGAAAGACGCCGCTGGGCAGGGAAATTGCAGACCTCCTGCTGGCAGTTAACCGGCCTTACGGCAAATCCGACTACATTCCCTGTATTGCCTGGGGAAGAAATGCCAGATATGCGTCTGGATTTGAAGTGGGAACCAGAGTCCAGGTGTGGGGACGGGTTCAGAGCAGGGAATACACCAAAAAGCTGAATGAAACTCAGTGTGAAAAGCGGGTGGCTTACGAGGTTTCCATCAGCAAACTGGAAGTGGCAGAATAGGAATTCTTGCATTTACATAGGAATTATGCTATTATTAGGCAAACTGGCATCAAGAAAAGGTGCAGAAAAATACGAGGTGACAGAACGATGCAAAAGGGATATATGCAAATTATCTACGGTCCTGGAAAAGGGAAAACTGCCATGGCTCTGGGCAAGGGATTAAGCGCGGTTGCCAATGGAAAGACAGCCGTGCTGATCCAGTTTCTTCAGGGCAGCCTGGACGAAGAACAAATGGCAGTCTATACCCGCCTGGAGCCGGAACTGCAGATTTTCCGTTTTGAAAAGTCAGCGGAGTCTTTTGCAAAGCTAAGTGAAGAAGCAAAGAGCAGGGAGTTCATGAATATCCAGAATGGACTGAATTTTGCAAAAAAGGTAATGGCAACCGGGGAATGTGACATCCTGATTCTGGATGGCGTGCTGGGACTGGTGGATCAAAATATTGTCCCTTTGGAAGAGATTCAAAAGCTGTTGTCTGGACGGGAAGAGACCATGAGCCTGGTGCTGACCGGAACAGTGCTTCCGGAAGAGTTAAAAGAAGAGGCAGATACCATTGTCCGCCTGGAAAACGTATAGCGATGGGACAGAACATTATTGTGGCAAAAGATGGAACAGGAGACGTTTCTTCTGTGACAGAGGCGCTGGCTTTCGTTCCTTCTGACAACAAAGACTGGGTAACCATATTCATAAAAAAAGGAATTTATGAAGAACGGGCAGAGATTACCTCTCCTTATTTGATTCTGGAAGGCGAAGACGCCAGAGATACGGTAATCACCGGCGGTCTGTATGCCAGGATGGAAATGGAAGACGGGATGAAGCGGGGGACGTTTCGGACCTATACTGTGCTGATAGATGCCCATGACGTTACGGTCAGGCATCTTACCATTGAAAATACTGCCGGACCTGGAAAAGACGTAGGCCAGGCAGTGGCGCTGTATGCAGACGGCGATCGGCTGCTGTTTGACGGCTGCCGTCTTTTGGCCAACCAGGATACGCTGTTTACCGGTCCTTTGCCGCCAAAAGAGATAGAGAAAAACGGATTTATCGGGCCAAAGCAGTACGCGCCTAGAATCAACGGCCGCCATTATTACCGGAACTGCCTGATTCGGGGAGAAGTCGACTTTATTTTTGGCAGTGCAACGGCTTACTTTGAAAACTGCGAGTTGTTCTCTGTAAATACCGGCCAGGAGATAAACGGTTATGTAACCGCTGCATCGACACCGGAAGGCCAGGAATACGGTTATGTATTCCACAATTGCCGGTTTACCAGCGATTGTCCCCCGGAAACCGTTTATCTGGGACGCCCATGGAGGGATTTTGCCAAAACAGTGATTTTAAACAGTGAACTGGGCGGCCATATCTGTCGGGAAGGCTGGCATGACTGGGACAAAATTCCTGCCAGGGAAACCGTATTGTTTGCAGAATATCAGAATACTGGTTCTGGATCCAGTATGGAGTACCGTCCGGCCTGGGTGCGCAGCCTGACGAAGCAGGAAGCAGGGCATTTTTCGAAGAAAGCGGTCCTTTCAGGAGAAGACGGCTGGAACCCCTGATTCTGATACGCAAAAAGGAGGTACCTATGAAAAAGATTTCTAAATTGAAACTGGTAAAATATCTGATGACCCTGGCTGGAGCCGGGTTCCTTCTCATATTGCGGCTGGTTCCTTCCCTGGAAGGTATGAGAGGAGACATCTGGGTTTACTTTCTGTTTGGTATTTATATTCTGCTGACCGTATTTGTCTGGGCGCTGGATCACAAGAGCAGCGATCACTTTCAGAACTCCCATAAAGATGATGTGGGAAAGATGGAAAAAAGTGAACTGGAAGGCCTGCGGGAGCAGATCCGCTGGAGATTTACAAAATTTTAAGCAGCCTTGCCATTGACAAGGGTATGGAATAATGATAGTATAATTGCAAGCAAAAAAATAAGTAGAGGTTGCGTCAATCAAGAGTAGTCTGCCGGATGCGTCGGATGCAGGAGAAGGCAGAGAAAGGGAAAGACGCCGAAGGAGGGATGGATTCCGAGCCATTCATCCTGGGCGCAGGATTAAGAATTCTGCGACTGTCATCCAGACGGATGGGGAGCTACGAAAAGACAGAGCAGAAAATGATTTGTACTTTAAGGGCTGGCCATTGGTCAGTCCTTTTTGTTGAACGCCTTGGGGCGCACAACAAAAAGGCTCCGCAAGATGCGCTGACGCACATTCTTTACGCAGGCTTATAACATAAAAGGAGGAAGATAAATGTCAATTTTTGAGGGAGCAGGAGTCGCATTAGTTACCCCGATGAAAGCAGATGGAAGTATTGATTTTGATAATTTAAGAAAAATGGTGGAGTTTCAGATTGAAGGCGGTACCGATGCCATTGTAGTCTGTGGAACTACAGGAGAAGCGTCTGCAATGACCCATGAAGAACATATCGAGACCATTCGGTTTGTGTGTGAGGTGGTAAACCACAGAATCCCTGTGATTGCAGGCAGCGGCTCTAACTGGACAGAGACTGCTATTTACCTGTCCCAAGAGGCGGAAAAAGCAGGGGCAGACGGACTTCTGTTAGTTTCTCCTTATTACAATAAGGCCACCCAGAAAGGACTGATTGCCCACTTTACAGCAGTTGCAAACTCTGTCCATATTCCGATTCTTCTGTACAACATCCCAGGCAGAACCGGCGTAACCATCCAGCCGGAAACTATCGTAACCCTGTGTAGAACCGTGGAAAATATTGTAGGCGTAAAAGAAGCCAGCGGCAATTTCTCTGCTATCGCTTCTTTAATGAATCTGGCAGACGGCTGCGTGGATCTGTATTCTGGAAATGACGATCAGATTGTGCCGCTGCTGTCATTAGGCGGAAAAGGCGTTATCTCTGTCCTTTCCAACGTAGCGCCCAGACAGACCCACGAGATTTGCGCTTCCTACTTTGCAGGCGACGTAAAGAAAAGCGCCCAGATGCAGTTAGAGGCCATTCCGCTAATTAACAGCTTGTTCAGCGAGGTCAATCCAATTCCGGTAAAGGCAGCCTTAAATATGATGGGTATGGAGGCAGGACCGCTCCGCCTTCCTCTGACAGAGATGGAAGAGGCGCACCAGGAAGTTCTTAGAAAAGCAATGAAGGAGTACGGCTTATTATGATAAAAATATTGCTTCATGGATGCTGTGGAGCCATGGGAAAGGTCATTACGTCCCTGGCTGCAGAAGATAACGAAATTGAAATCACAGCAGGTATTGACAAAATAAGTGCTGGCCAGTATACTTATCCAGTATTTTCTTCCCTGAAAGAGTGGAAGGGAGAAGCAGATGTGATTGTAGACTTTTCCGCCGCAGCCGCAGTCGATGAGCTGCTGGACTTTTGTGAAGAGACCAAGATGCCGGTTGTGCTGTGCACCACAGGATTAAGTGAAAGCCAGATCAGGCGGGCAGAAGAAGTGTCAAAGTCTGCTGCCATCGTGCGTTCCGCTAATATGTCTCTGGGCGTAAACCTGCTGTTAAAACTGGTTGCTGAGGCAGCGAAGGTCTTAGCAGGCGCCGGATTTGACATGGAGATTGTAGAAAAGCATCACAATCAGAAAAAAGACGCACCCAGCGGAACGGCGCTTGCTCTGGCAGACGCCTTAAATCAGGCGATGGATCAGGCATATTACAATGTATTTGACCGGAGCGGCAGCCATGAAAAAAGAGATCCAAAAGAAATCGGGATTTCTTCTGTCAGGGGCGGCACCATTGTCGGAGAGCATGATGTGATTTTTGCAGGTACGGACGAAGTCATTACCTTCCAGCATACCGCATATTCAAAAGCGATTTTTGCAAAGGGAGCCTTGGCTGCCGCCAAATTCTTGGCAGATAAACCGGCGGGACTTTATACCATGAGTGATGTGATTGGATAAAATTTCCTGAATTTTCCATTATGAACGGTATCTTCTTTGTGCATACTAAGAACAGAAAGCGAAAGGAGATATGGTTATGAAAAAAATCAGATATGGCTGTCTGGCGTTTCTGTGTCTGCTGACTATGGTTGGCGTCAGCGCCTGCGGCCGCAGCGATAATGGAACGATGGGAACCACTTCCAGACCTTCTCAGTCTGCAGCAACTTCTGAAAGCAGTACGGGAGCAGGATCAACAGAATCCTCTGGAGTCATTGACGGGCTGATCAATGACGTAGGAAATGGAATTGAACATGGAGTGCAGAACGTGGAGCGAGCAGTAGAGGGAACACAAGAAACCACTGCTGGGGAAACTTCTGCCAGATAAAGGTGTTTGAGATAAGCAAAGGGGCTATCTCTGAAACAATTGTTTCGGGGACAGTCTCTTTTACTTTTTCTTGCGGGAATCCAGCCATTAGAGTATGATAACGATAAAGGAGGATGTCCATGACAGAACGAATGGAAGTGATTTGCTGGCAGCTAAAAAAGCCAGGGTATGAATGGGAAAAAATCCGCTGGCGCAGACGATACCTGCAGAAAAACCGGATCTCCCCGGAAAAAAGGATTCTTTGGAAGGTGGCATCAGCGGTTCTGGCGGCAGAACTTTTATATGGAGCCAGGACAGTCTGGGAAAATCCGGATGTGTTTCTACATAAGATAGGAATCCGGATTGAGCGGGAAACCGGAGAAAAGCAGGGATGGAAGATCCAGAACAGGGAAATCAGCTGGGGGATTCGGATCCATTCAGATGGAATCGAGTTCTACCGGGAAGAAAATCATTAAGAAAAGGAGAGAACCACAATGAGAGAACGATATGAAAGTCCGTTGTCTGAACGATATGCAAGCAGGGAAATGCAGTATATTTTTTCCCCGGATAAGAAATTTTCTACATGGAGAAAGCTGTGGATTGCTCTTGCAGAGTCAGAAAAGGAACTGGGACTTCCGATTACGGAAGAGCAGATAGAAGAATTAAAGGCTCATGCAGAGGATATTAATTACGACGTGGCCAGAGAACGGGAAAAACTGGTACGCCATGATGTAATGTCCCACGTGTATGCTTATGGCGTCCAGTGCCCAAAGGCAAAAGGGATTATTCATTTAGGCGCCACTTCCTGTTATGTAGGAGATAATACGGATCTGGTTATTATGACAGAGGCCCTTCAGTTAATCCGGAAAAAGCTGTTAAACGTCCTTTCTGAACTGTCCAGATTCGCATGGAAATACAAAGATCTGCCTACGCTGGCTTTTACCCATTTCCAGCCGGCCCAGCCGACTACCGTAGGAAAACGGGCGACGCTGTGGATGATGGATTTAAAAATGGACTTAGACGACATTGAATATCTCATTGGTTCTATGCGCCTGTTAGGTTCCAAGGGAACCACCGGCACCCAGGCAAGCTTTCTGGAACTGTTTGACGGCGATCATGAAAAATGTCGTCTGCTCGATGAAAAGATTGCAGAAAAAATGGGATTTCCAGGATGCTATCCAGTGTCTGGACAGACCTATTCCAGAAAAGTAGACAGCCGTATTGTCAGCGTTTTAGCTGGAATCGCCCAGAGCGCTCACAAGTTTTCCAACGACATCCGCCTGCTCCAGCATCTAAAAGAGATAGAAGAACCCTTTGAAAAAAGTCAGATTGGATCTTCTGCAATGGCTTATAAGCGCAATCCCATGAGAAGCGAACGGATTGCGTCCCTGGCAAACTACGTAATGGCAGATATGGTAAATCCGATGCTGGTCGCATCTACCCAGTGGTTTGAGCGGACTTTAGACGACTCTGCCAATAAGCGGCTCAGTATTCCAGAAGGATTTCTGGCGGTAGACGGCATTCTGGATTTGTATCTGAATGTAGTAGACGGATTAGTGGTCTACGAGAAAGTCATTGAAAAACATATGATGGCAGAACTGCCTTTTATGGCAACGGAAAACATTATGATGGATGCGGTAAAGGCCGGCGGAGACCGTCAGGAACTCCATGAAAAAATCCGCGCCTTGTCAATGGAAGCTGGACACCGGGTAAAGGCATTGGGAGAAGACAACAATCTTTTAGAATTAATCGCAGCGGATCCGGCATTCGGACTGACGTTAGAAGAACTGGAAAAAACCATGGATCCGAAAAAATATGTAGGCAGGGCTCCAAAACAGACCGAAGAATTTCTAAAAGAAGTCATTCAGCCGGTATTAGAGGAAAACAAAGAATTTCTGGGAATGAAGACAGAGATTACCGTATAACGGATAAAAAGGAGGACTTATTATGGTACGCGCAATTGTAGGAGCAAACTGGGGAGATGAGGGAAAAGGCAAAATTACGGATATGCTGGCAAAAGAATCCGATATTATTGTCCGGTTCCAGGGCGGCAGCAATGCAGGCCACACCATTGTCAATAATTACGGAAAATTTGCTTTGCACCTGCTTCCATCCGGCGTATTTTACGGCCACACAACCAGTATTATTGGAAATGGCGTTGCGTTAAATATCCCATATTTATTCAAGGAAATTCAGTCGATTGTAGAAAAAGGAGTTCCCACCCCGAAAGTCCTGGTATCGGATCGGGCCCAGATTTTAATGCCTTACCACATCCTGTTTGACACATATGAAGAAGAGCGCCTGGCAGGAAAATCCTTTGGTTCCACCAAGTCTGGAATCGCCCCGTTTTATTCTGATAAATATGCAAAAATCGGCTTCCAGGTCAGCGAACTGTTTGATGATGAAGAAAGCTTACGTGAAAAAGTAGTCCGGGTCTGCGAAACGAAAAACGTATTGTTGGAGCACTTGTATCATAAGCCGCTGTTAGATCCGGATGAACTGATGAAAACCTTGTCAGGGTACCGGGACATGGTAGCTCCTTATGTCTGCGATGTATCCAGATATCTGTATGACGCCATAAAAGAAGGGAAGAATATCCTATTAGAAGGCCAGTTGGGATCGTTAAAGGATCCAGACCACGGAATCTACCCAATGGTAACATCTTCCTCCACTCTGGCGGCATACGGAGCCATTGGAGCAGGAATCCCTCCTTATGAGATTAAAAACATTACAGCCGTTGTAAAAGCATATTCCAGTTCCGTAGGAGCCGGGGATTTTGTCAGTGAGATTTTTGGAGAAGAAGCTGATGAACTGCGAAAAAGAGGGGGAGACGGCGGAGAGTATGGCGCCACAACAGGCCGTCCGAGAAGAATGGGGTGGTTTGACGCAGTAGCAACCCGCTATGGCTGCCGGATTCAGGGAGCAACGGAAGCAGCCTTAACGGTGCTGGACGTTCTGGGATATTTAGACCAGATTCCCATCTGCATCGGATATGAGATTGATGGAAACGTAACAAAAGACTTTCCAGCTACCGTACAGCTAAAGAAAGCAAAGCCAGTTTATACGACCCTTCCAGGCTGGAAATGCGACATCCGCGGAATCCGGAATTACAGTGAGCTTCCGGAAAACTGCCGCAGATATATTGAGTTTATCGAACAGGAACTGGGGGTACCGGTAAAAATGGTATCCAATGGTCCGGGCAGAGAAGATATTATCCTGCGGGACTAAGACTAGCTGCAGGATAATGACATACTGGTAAAATCATTTCTTTTTTGTGATTTTTGTAATTAAAATAAAGGCATACAGACTGATCGGAATCACAACGGTTAAAAAGATGGAGGCCCCTAACAGATTAGGGGTCAGAGGACTGTCTGTAAATGCAAAAATCAAGGTTGCCAGATATAAAAGAACCAGCAGGACGGCGCCGCCTAAAGCCAGGCGGCGCTGAAATTTGGTATATTTCATGGTCAGTTTTCCTCCATAGCCAGAGTTTCCCAGGTTTCATAAAGGCCGGAAAGACGTTCCTCTAACGCTTCTTTTTCTTTGTGCAGTTCCATCAGCTTTGCTACGTCCCTGCAGATGTCTTCGCGAACCAGCTGGGAATCGATTTCCTCATTCCGGCTTTCTAACTTCTGGATTTCCTCTTCGGTGCGTTTTAACTCGTTCTGGCGCTTGCGGATGCGGGCTTGTTCTTCCTTTTGTGCTTTCCAGTCCATCACTCCCGAAGAAGGAGCGGAAGAGATGGAAGAAGAGGAGAGAGAACAGTCCGTTCCAGAAGCGGGTTCTCCAGCGTTTGCGGCCTGAAGCCCCTGGATTACGTCTTTCTTTTCCAGATAATAATCATAGTTTCCAATATAGTTTAAGAACGTCTGTCCAGTCAGTTCCAGAATTCTGGTAGCAGTCCGGTTAATAAAATACCGGTCATGGGACACGTACAGGACAGTGCCGGTATAACGGTTTAAGGCATCTTCCAGGATTTCTTTGGAGGTAATGTCCAAATGGTTGGTAGGCTCGTCCAGAATCAGAAAATTGGCTTCTGACAGCATTAGTTTTGCAAGGGAAACTCTGCCTCGTTCGCCGCCGCTTAAATCGCTGATTCGTTTAAATACGTCATCGCCTGTAAACAGGAAAGAAGCCAGGCAGTTGCGTACCTGGGTATTATTCATATTTGGATAGGTATCCTGAATCTCTTCAAACACCGTCTTTTCCATGTGAAGAACCTGGTGTTCCTGATCGTAGTAGCCGATCTGCACCTTGGATCCCAGCCGGATTTCTCCAGAATCAGCGGTTTCCATGTTGTTGATGATTTTTAATAACGTGGTTTTTCCAGTTCCATTGTTGCCGATGACAGCGACCCGCTCGCCGCGCTTGATTTCAAAATCTGCGTGTTCAAAAAGACGGAGAGAGCCGTAGGACTTAGAAAGATCCGTAACCGTCATTACGTCATTTCCGCTGACAACCTGAGGCTCCAGCCGGATGTCCATGGCATCGTCAATCTCAGTTGGTTTTTCCAGCACCTCGATTTTGGACAGCATTTTTTCACGGCTTTCCGCCCGTTTAATGGATTTCTCACGGTTAAAGGATTTTAATTTGGCAATGACTTCCTCCTGATGGCGGATTTCCTGCTGCTGATTGAGATAAGCCTTGATCTGAGCCTGGCGGAGCATGGCTTTTTTCTCACTGTAAGCCGTATAGTTACCAGTAAATACAGTAGACTGTCCCCGATCCAGTTCCACGATTTTTTTAACGGTACGATCCAGAAAGTATCGGTCATGGGCGACAATAATCACGCTTCCTGTATAATTGGAAAGATACGTTTCCAGCCAGGCGATGCTTTCCATGTCCAGATGGTTGGTAGGCTCGTCCAGCAGAAGAATGTCCGGTTTGACCAGAAGGAGACGGCCTAAGGCAACGCGGGTTTTCTGGCCGCCGGAAAGGGTGGAGACGGTTTTGGTAAAATCTTCTTCTGAGAATCCCAGGCCTTTTAACACGCCGGTTACCTCGCTTTGGTAGGCATATCCGTTTTCCAGTTCAAACTCGTGGCTGAGCCGGTTGTATTCCTGAAACATAGCGTCCAGATCTTCGCCGGATTTCCCTTTCATCTCTACTTCTAACTGGCGGATACGTTCTTCCATCTGAATAATGGGGCGCTTTACTTCCAGAACTTCGTCATAGATGGTGCGGGAACTGTCCAGATCCTGGTGCTGGGCCAGATACCCCAGGGTTTTTCCGCGGGATAAGGCGACTACGCCGCTGTCTGCTTCCAGTTCGCCTACGATAATTTTTAACAAAGTAGATTTTCCTGCACCGTTGATGCCGACAATAGCGGCCTTTTCATGATCTTCTATATGAAAGGACACATGGTCTAAAATGGTTTCGCTTCCAAATGCTTTGCAGATGTTACTGCATGATAAAATCATCACAACCTCCTAAAAACACATAAAAATACAGTATAAGTATAATATAGGAAGCTGTTTTTTGCAACAAATTGAGCAGGTTTGCAAAAAATAGTTTGACAAGAATTTGACAAAAAACTATAATAGGAAGCAGATGAGAATAGTAAAGAAAGGTCAGGTGGAATACGTGGAAGAAAAAGTAATATCCAAAGCCGTAATTTCCAGACTTCCCAGATATTATCGTTATCTTGGAGAACTTCTGGAGGACGGGGTAGAGCGCATTTCCTCCAATGAGCTTAGCAGCAAAATGAAGGTGACAGCTTCTCAGATCCGTCAGGATTTAAATAATTTCGGAGGCTTTGGACAGCAGGGATATGGCTATAATGTAAAATATCTTTATACAGAGATTGGAAAGATTCTGGGAATTGACAGGCAGCATAATATTATCATTATTGGTGCAGGCAACCTGGGACAGGCTATAGCCAATTATACGAATTTTGAAAAGCGGGGCTTTATCATCAAAGGTATGTTTGATATCAATCCGAGATTAATCGGGCTGGTAGTGCGGGGAATTGAGATTCGGGGAGTAGAAGATTTGGAGCAGTTTATTGTGGACAATGAAGTGCAGATTGCAGCTCTTACGATTCCAAAGACCAAAGCTCCGGAAATTGCAGACCGGCTGGTAAAAGCGGGAGTAAAAGCCATTTGGAATTTTGCCCACACAGATTTGGTCGTTCCGGACGATGTGGTAGTAGAAAACGTACATCTTTCCGAGAGTTTAATGCGCCTTTCTTACCGGGTATGCAGTATGCAGGATCGGGAAGAAAAGAGGGCAAAGGAGAAAGCAGAAAAAGCAAAAAAGAAATAAAACCGTTTATGCCGGCAGAAGAGACCTACAGGCTTCTTTCTGCCGGTATTTTATCAATCAGCATGGTCAGGGGAGAAAGGGGTGCGGCATGAGAAATTTGGTAACAGGACAGCAGATGAAAGCCATTGATGCATATACAATCAATGAAATTGGGATTCCGTCGCTGGTACTTCAGGAACGGGCTGGCTGGTGCATTGCTCAGGAAGTGGAAAAGCGGATCAGCAGGGGGACAGCTGTCTGGGCAGTCTGCGGTACAGGAAATAATGGGGCAGATGCGGCAGCAGCGGCCAGGATGCTGCATCTGGCAGGATATAAATCAACATTAATTCTGGCAGGAGATCGGGAAAAAGAGACCGGGGAATGCAGGCTTCAGCGGGAAATCTGTGAAAAACTGGGAATTCCTGGTGTTTTCTGGCAGGATGTAAAGGAAGAACTGGACGGAGTAATTTTAGACGGACTGTTCGGGGTAGGCCTTACAAGACCGGTGGAAGGCGAGTTTCTCCAGTGTATGGATCTGATTTCCAGACAGCCGGCAAAGCTTAAAGTAGCGGTAGATATTCCGTCCGGGATTCACTCTGACAGCGGAGCTGTGATGGGGAGCGCATTCCGCGCAGACGTAACCGTTACCTTTGGATGGGAAAAATGCGGAACTGTCCTTTTTCCCGGACGGGAATATGCCGGAGAAGTGGTAATTGGAGACATTGGGTTTCCAGAACTTGCATATGAGAAGGTGATGTTAAAAAACAGTCAGGATCTGAATCCGGCGTTTACCTATGGTCCGGAGGATTTGTCACTGCTTCCCCGCCGTCCGGAGCATTCAAATAAGGGAACTTTCGGCCATGTCCTGATTGCCGCAGGATCCAGAACCATGAGCGGAGCCGCTTATCTTAGCGCAAAGGCAGCTTACCGGTGCGGCGCCGGACTGGTAAAGATTTTAACAGTAGAAGAAAACAGGCAGATTCTTCAGCAGCTTCTTCCAGAAGCTATACTTGCGGTTTACGATCCGGAAATGGCTTGGGAAGATCCGAAAGGATTTGGAAAGCTGTTAGAAGACCAGTGCGTCTGGGCAGATGCGGTGGTACTGGGTCCTGGACTTGGGACAGAACCCTATGTAAAAGAGCTGGTAACAGGGGTTTTGTCTGCTGCCTGTTCGACGGTTGTCATTGACGCAGACGGTTTAAATGTAATTGCAGCCAATCCGGAGCTGACCCGATATTATACGGAAAACATTGTAATTACGCCCCACCTGGGAGAAATGGCCAGACTGACTGGAAAGACCATAAGGGAAATCCAGGAGGACGTAAGCGGCACAGCAGCAGAATACGCGTCCTTCTGGGGCATTCACTGTGTGTTGAAAGACGCGGCTACTGCAGCGGCAGATCGGGACGGCCGTCTGTATCTGAATACTAGTGGGAACAGCGCAATGGCAAAAGCCGGATCCGGAGACGTACTGGCCGGAATCATCGGCGCCTTGTGCGCACAGGGGATGGAACCCTTTGAAGGCGCCATCCTTTCCGTCTACCTTCATGGACTGGCAGGAGACCGGTACTGGAAAGAAAAGGGAAAGGCAAGTCTGTTAGCCAGCGAGCTGGCTGATATGGCAGGAGAATTAGCGGATATGGAGAGTAAAATAGAATGAATCAGACAGATAGAATAACGGTTCCATATGACAGATATGACAGAACCTGTGCCGTCGTCGATCTGGATGCAGTCTGCCATAATATGGAAGCCATGAAAAAAAGCCTTCCGGAAGGAACCGGAATAATTGGCGTGGTAAAAACAGACGCCTATGGCCATGGGGCAGAGGCAGTGGCCGATGCTATTGACCCTTATGTCATCGGCTTTGCCGCCGCAACTGCAGATGAAGGAATATTACTTCGCCGTCATGGGATAAAAAAGCCGGTTCTCATCCTTGGGCCGGTTCATGAAAGCCGTTATGAAGAACTGGTTTTAGAAGAAATCCGGCCAGTTATCTTTACAAAAGAAGCGGCAGCTGCCTTTGGAAAAGCAGCCTGCAGGCTGGGGCGTCCAGGCCGGATACACCTGGCGCTGGATACGGGAATGAGCCGGATTGGCATGGACGATTCTAGCCAGTCAGCAGATTTGGCAGCTCAGATTGCGTCTTATCCAGGGATAGAGATAGAGGGGTTATTTACCCATTTTGCAAAAGCCGATGAAACGGATAAAACTTCTGCGAAACATCAGCTGGAGCGGTATCGCCGTTTCTGCGATAAGCTTTCACAGAGAGGAATGCAGATTCCCCTTTGTCACTGTGCCAACAGCGCCGGAATTTTAGAAGGCATTGGAACCGGATTTCAGGCAGTGCGGGCCGGAATTTCCATTTACGGAGTATATCCGTCAGATGAAGTGGATAAAACAACGATTTCCCTGTTTCCAGCCCTGTCCTGGAAAGCTCGCATTACCTATATCAAAATGATTCCGGCTGGAACCAGCGTCAGCTACGGAGGTACCTTTACGGCACAGAAACCCACGCGGGTTGCCACGATTGCAGCCGGATACGGGGACGGCTATCCCAGAAATCTGTCTGGAAAAGGATATGTACTGATTCATGGGAAAAAGGCGCCGATTCTGGGGCGGATTTGCATGGATCAGTTTATGGCAGACGTGACGGATATTCCAGAAGCGGCAGAATGGGATGAAGCCGTTTTGCTAGGAACCAGTGGAGAATTGTCAATTTCCGTTGAGACGCTGGCAGAGCTGTCCGGAGGATTTCATTATGAAATTTTATGCAATATCAATAAGCGGGTTCCGAGAATTTATATGAAAAACGGAACGATAGCCTGTTTTCACTCATAGAATGGAATAAGGGCATCTGACGGTGTATAAGAACCGTTGTTTATGCCCATACTATCCGAAGGATAGGAGAGTGAAAACGTGATCATCAGACGTGGAGATATTTATTATGCAGATTTAAGACCGGTAGTAGGATCCGAACAAGGTGGTATCCGTCCGGTTTTGATTATTCAGAATGATGTGGGAAACAGACACAGCCCTACCGTAATCTGCGCAGCGATTACGTCCAGAATGAATAAGGCAAAACTTCCCACCCATGTAGAACTGCCAATGAGCCGGTGCAGCATGGTAAAGGATTCAGTTATTCTGCTGGAGCAGCTCCGTACTATTGACAAACAGCGTTTAAAAGAAAAAATCTGTCATATTGACGACGAGCTGCAGGAGAGAGTGAACGCAGCGCTGAAAGTCAGCCTGGAACTGGATACATAAAGGTTCCAGGCTGTTTTTCAGCTGATTGACGAACCTGGATAAACATGATATGATGAACAAAGTACAGATTATTCAGTCAATTTAGAGAAAAAGGAGTGTTGAAAGTCCAATGGACGATGGCTATTCACCGGTCAGTATGGTGATTTTACTTGCATTTGTTGCGTTAAGCGCGGTTCTTTACGGATTTGGAGCAGCGATCCAGCACGTCAATGAGGCAAAGCTGGAAGAAGAGAAGGAAAAAGGAGACGCAAAGGCAGAACGGCTTTTGCGGGCGGCAGGACATCCACAGAGATTTATTGCGACCGTATTATTAATTACCAGCATCATGGGAATGGCGGCTGGATTAACGATCTGGAAGGGTCTGGCATTGTCTCTGGGAACCCTTTTAAAAACCCAGTTTTTGGTAGAGGGAGCTTGGATTCTGCCAGTCTGCATGATTGCGTCCGTGATTGTGCTCCTTTTGGCATTTATCCCCTTTGGGATTGTGATTCCGAAGGAACTGGCAGTAAAAAATCCGGAAAAGTGGGCATCTGCCCTTTTGCCGGTGGTAGATATTCTGATGAAGGTCTGTTTTCCCATGACAGCCCTGATTAATGGAGTATCCTGGCTGGTATTAAAACTTCTGGGCGCAGACATGAAAAAAGATATAGACAATGTGACAGAAGAAGACATTAAATCCATGGTCAATGAAGGCCATGAACAGGGAATTCTGGAAGCCGGAGAGGCGGAGATGATTACCAATATTTTCGAACTGGATGATAAAACGGCGGAAGATGTTATGACCCACCGGAAAAATCTGGTGGCTCTGGATTGCAGTCTGACTTTGCGGGAAGCGCTGGACTTTATTTTAAAAGAAGGCAAAAATTCCCGTTATCCGGTATATCGGGAAGAAATTGATGACATTATCGGCATTTTACATATGAGAGATGCGGTGGTGTTTTTTGAACAGGATCCGTACAAGGAGATGCCGCTGGATCAGATTCCGGAACTTTTGCGGGAAGCCCATTTTATTCCGGAAACCAGAAGCCTGGACAATTTATTCCGGGAGATGCAGTCCCAGAAAATCCACATGGAAATCGTTGTGGATGAATATGGACAGACGGTGGGCATTGTTACCATGGAAGATATTTTAGAGGAAATTGTCGGAAATATTATGGACGAATACGATGTAGAAGAGAACTTCATTACCAGAGAAGAATCCGGCAGCTTTTTAATGAATGGTATGACCCCTTTGGAAGAAGCAGAAGAGGTGCTGGGCATTACCTTTGAGGAAGAAGACGAAGAACTTTATGATACCATAAACGGTTTCCTGATTTCCAAATTAGGACGGATTCCTGGAGAAGGAGAAAACCCAGTGGTATCCTGTCTGGGATATGAATTCCAGATTCTGAATGTGGAAAATAAGACCATCCGGCTTGTGAGAGCGGTTTTGCAAGACAAAAAAGGCGGTTGTTAAAGGAATGAACTTTCGAAAATTCATTGACTTTTTTTGAAATTTGTCATAGTATAAGGATGTAAGGGATAGTAATATCCAGATGTGCAAGCATCATAAGTGAAAGACAATTGGAAGTCGGTAAAAATCCAAGTCCGTTACTGCATATCTATAGGATATGTATGGCTGACAACCAGCAGAAAACTTGCAGAAAGCAGGGGATTGATTCTCCTGCTTTTGTTATACCAAGAAATATGAAAGATAAATCAAAAATATAGTAAAAAACAGTTGAAAAAATTAAAAGTTGCGTTATGATAATAAGCGCAAAAAATTTGACTGAGAAAGGATTACACGCAATGGCACAGGAAAAAGTAAAAGACATGACAGAAGGCGCACCTTTAAAGCTTATTATCGGATTTGCCGTTCCTATGTTTCTGGGACTTTTATTTCAGCAGTTTTACAGTATGGTAGATACCATTATTGTAGGAAAATATCTGGGTGTGAATGCACTGGCAGCAGTGGGTTCCACTGGTTCCATTAATTTTATGATTAATGGTTTCTGCATCGGAGTCTGCAGCGGTTTCGCCATTCCGGTAGCACAAAAATTCGGCGCAAGGGATTACTCCGGTCTTAGACGCTTTGTTGCTAATGCAGCGTGGCTGTCTATTGGAATTTCAATTGTGCTGACTGCAGCGGTATCCGTACTTTGTATGGATATTCTGGTCTGGATGAAAACCCCGGAAGACATTATCCAGGAAGCGTACAGTTACATTTTTGTGATCTTTTTGGGCATTCCGACCACCTTCCTTTATAATATGACCTCCGGAATCATCCGGTCTCTGGGAGACAGCAAAACGCCGGTGTATTTCCTTTTAATGGCGTCTGTGCTAAATATTTTCCTGGATTTATTTATGATTATCGTAATGAAGATGGGACCTGCAGGCGCAGCTTATGCAACCGTTATTTCCCAGGGAGTTTCCGGCATTCTCTGCTTTTTCTTTATGCGCCGGAAATACCAGATTTTAAAGATGAGCAAAGAAGAAATGAAGGTCAACAAACATTTGATGGCAGTGCTGTGCGGTATGGGATTTCCCATGGGATTCCAGTATTCCATTACTGCTATTGGAAATGTGATTCTGCAGACCGCAGTAAACTCCCTGGGTTCTATGGCAGTTGCAGCTGTTACAGCCGGCAGCAGGGTCAGTATGTTTTTCTGTACGCCTTTTGACGCCCTGGGAGGAACCATGGCTACCTGGGCAGGCCAGAATGTAGGAGCAGGAAAAGTAGACCGGGTCAAAGAAGGAGTCCGCTATGCTAATATGATCGGAGCAGTTTATTCGGTTGCTGCCTGCGTGATTTTGTTCTTCTTTGGAAAACAGATTTCCCTGCTTTTTGTAGATGCAGGAGAAACAGAAATCTTAAATCAGGCATGGATGTATCTGATGGGCAACAGTGTGTTCTATATTCCGCTTCTTCTGGTAAACGTTATGCGGTTTGCCATTCAGGGAATGGGATACAGTACCTTTGCCATTACTGCAGGCGTATGCGAGATGGTAGGCCGTTCCTTAGCAGGATTTGTGCTGGTTCCAATTTTTGGCTATGCAGCTGCTTGTATTGGAAGCCCCATTGCCTGGATTTTTGCAGATTTCTTTTTAGTACCGGCCTTTTATCATTGTGTGAAAAAGATGAAAAAACAGTTGGGACAATAGAATGGAGTAAAGAATGGTAAAATTTAAAAAGAAACAAATATGGACGGCAGTTCTGATGGCGTCTGCATTCGCTGCAACAGTATCGTTATCCGGCTGCCAGAAGGGAAGAAAACCCATAGAGACAGAGTCTGCAGCAGAATCTTCTGCAGGGGAAAACACAGGGGAGACAGAGGCGGATGATACAACAGAATCCCTGACAGCAACAGATTCTATGGGAGAACCAGCCCGCAGGGATGCAAAAGTCATGGCAGACGGAAGGATTTATGCCTGGGTGTATGATGTGGACTTTTCTGCTGCTCCAAAAGATTATGTGCTGGCAGGAACCGTTATTTCTGTGGCAGATGGAACGATGCCGGAAACCGACTGGGAGGCAGTTGGCTTAAAAGAGGGAGATTCCATTTATATCAGGGAAGACGGAAAATCTGATACGATTTTTGCAGAGTCCGATGGAATCTGGTCTGCGTTTATACCTTATGAGGACGTGGCATCTGCATACGAGTATTCTAAAGAACCCTGGGTGTACCAGAGTTCCCAGCGTTCGGATGGATTTTCTCTTACCCTTCCAGATGGAAGCTGGCAGGTAGAAGCCCAGGGGGATTCCGGCATTGACAGCCTGGCTGGAAAAGGCGGCAGAGTGGATGTTATCCATATGGAACAAGAAGAAGCCCAGGAAATTTTCCCCTATATTGATTCAGAAGAAGGCTGCAAAGAACTGATTTTAAATACTGGAGCCAGCGGAGAGTTTGAACTGGCCGGTTTTGAGGCAGGACTGGCAGATTCGGATTCTGATCCAGAAGCCAGCTATTACTTTGCAGAAATTGTGTATACTGGAGACGAAACAGACTACCATTATGAACTTCGCTACGCCCTTTACTGCGGCGGTTATTACTGGCAGGTTCAGGTTCTGATGAAAGAAAATACGAAAGAAGCTGCAGAAAAGGCGGCTGAGATTGTGAAGTCTTTTACAGTTCCCACTTGCAAAAGCCCATCAATAGTGCTAAGATATGAGGGGATTTGACACGGAAGAGAGAAAAAAGGAGTTGTTTATTGTATGTCAGGACATTCTAAATTTGCCAATATTAAGCATAAGAAAGAGAAAAACGATGCCGCTAAGGGCAAGATTTTTACTGTAATCGGACGTGAAATTGCAGTTGCAGTAAAAGAGGGCGGCCCGGATCCGGCAAATAACAGCAAGCTTCGTGATGTAATCGCAAAGGCAAAAGCAAACAATATGCCAAACGATACCATTGACAGAGGAATCAAGAAGGCAGCAGGCGACGCCAACTCTGTAAACTACGAAGTAATTACCTATGAAGGTTATGGACCAAGCGGCGTTGCAATCATTGTTGATGCATTAACCGATAACAAGAACCGTACAGCAGCAAACGTAAGAAGCGCATTCACCAAGGGAGGCGGCAACGTAGGTACTCCTGGCTGCGTATCTTATATGTTTGATAAGAAGGGCCAGATCATCATCGACAAGGAAGAATGCGACATGGACGCAGACGAACTGATGATGGCAGCTCTGGATGCTGGCGCAGAGGACTTTTCTGAGGAAGAAGACAGCTACGAAGTGCTGACCGATCCGGACAGCTTCAGCGCAGTCCGCGAAGCTTTAGAAGCAGCAGGCGTTCCAATGGCGCAGGCTGATATTACCATGATTCCTCAGACCTGGGTAGAGCTTACCAGCGAGGAAGATATTAAGAAGATCAACCGTACTCTGGATTTACTGGATGAGGATGATGATGTGCAGGCTGTGTACCACAACTGGGATACAGACGAGAGATAAGGGAAAACCTCCCAGAAATGGCTTAAAATAAGGCTTTGTTGAAATAATGAATTTGAAAATGTGTAAGAGAATAACGGAAAATCTGTACCAGTGATGGTATACTGGCGGATTTTTAATCGCCCAGTGATGGGTGTGCGGAAAACCTCTTTCTGATTGTCATAATTGACGGGCAGAAGGAGGTTTTTTAATCTTAAAAATTATTACAATTTCTTACAGCCTATTGAAAGACAGAGAAAAATGGAGTATGCTCAGAAAAAGGAACAGAAGATTTTCAGCTACATAATACGAGGTGACACATTATGAATATGAATTTGGTAACAGGAAAGAGCAGAAACTATCGTTTGGCAGCCGTTTTACTGGCATCAGGGCTTCTTTGTACGCCTGTATCTATGACAGCAGCGGCGGGAACATCAGAAATTGGTCCGGGAATCGGACTTGAAACGGCAGATGGATTAAACAGGGATTATACCGTTTCAGAAAATAGTGCATTTAAAAAGGTAAATGGCCAATATGTAAACAGCGAAGGAGCGGTTATCGAAGGGGCGTTGTCCAGGGGAATCAGCGTGTCCAAATATCAGCAGGACATTGACTGGATGGCAGCAGCTTCCGATGATATTAGTTTTACGTTTATCCGTATGGGATATGTGGATGATTTAGATCCATATTTTGATGTAAATATGAGGGAAGCAGCCGCAGCTGGAATCCAGGTGGGAACCTATTTATATTCCCAGGCGCTGACAGTAGAAGACGCCATAAAAGAAGCCCAGTTTGCAGTCCGGACTGCAAAAGAATATAAGGTTTCTTATCCAATTGCTATGGATGTAGAATCAAAAGTCGTGGAAGAAGCGGGACTTACCAGACAGCAGCTTACAGATATTGTCAATGCATTCTGCAGCACAGTAGAAGCGGCGGGGTTTAAACCCATTGTATTCAGCTACAATGACTGGCTGGTCAACAAGATGGATACCAGCCAGATTCCATACGACATCTGGTATGCCCGTTATGGTACGATTAACAGCTATCCAAACCGTACTATCTGGCAGTGTACAGACAGTGGAAATGTAAAAGGAATCGAAGGCCCGGTATGCCTGGAACTGGCATTTACTGATTATAGCCAGGTAATCCCTCCGGCAGGCTGGAAGCAGATAGATGGAGCCTGGTACTATTTTGAGGATTACCAGAAAGTAACTGGCTGGAAGCAGTTAGGGGAGACCTGGTATTACCTGGATCCTGCAAACGACGGCATTATGGCGGCAGACACGACGCTGACCATTGATGGGACGCCATATCAATTTAACGCGTCCGGGGCGATGTTGTAAAATATAATCAAATTGCTTTTTTTTCGATACAGACCCGTTTTAAAGGGTTTTTATGCGTCAGGGATATTGAAAATTCCCAATTTCTGTGATAAAATTACTAAAAAATAGAGATAAAACGACAGTATCAGATAGGCCGGAATTTTTTCGGGGGGGGTGGAAGCCTCCTCCGATTTTGTTATGCTCATATTTTGGGGAAATTTATAAAGGAGTTTCTCAAAGGCTGGGGCGCTATCGGAATCTATCAATCACTATATTCAATTACTACATTATAATAAGGAAGGGGTATACAAATCATAAAATGAGTGGCGGGAGGAACGACTTATGCAGGATTCGCTTATAGATATTCATGCCCACATTCTTCCAGGCATTGATGATGGAGCCAGAACCATAGAAGAATCCATTGAGATGGCATCTATGGCGGCCAGCCAGGGAATCAAAACAATCATTGCCACACCTCATTATTATAGAAGGGGAAACGGAAAGGATTACAGAAAAATCTATGAGGAAACCAAAAGGCAGATCCAGAAAGTAATCCCGGAAGTTTCTCTTTTTCTGGGTCAGGAACTTTATTATCATGAAGAACTGGAGGACAGGCTGCTGTCGGGTCAGGCGCTTACGCTGTCAGGAACCAGGTACGTCCTGGTAGAATTTGACACTTGTATCTCCTATGCGCAGATGAGCAGAGCAGTCCGGAGTCTTGCAGGATTTGGATATATTCCGGTACTGGCACATATCGAGCGGTATGGATGTCTGCGAAAAGAGGGGATGCTAAGCAAGCTTCATAAACTGGGAGCAATGTTCCAGATGAATTATGAGAGCCTGGCTGGAAAGTGGTATGAAGCAGAGGTCCGCTGGTGCAGGAAGCAGATCAAAGAAAAGAGGATTCATTTTTTAGGAACCGATATGCACCGGAAAGACCATCGGCCGCCGGAAATAAAAAGAGCCTTAGCCTGGCTGGAGCGTCATGCAGATGCAGCTTATGCGGCAGAGATCACCAGAAAAAATGCTATGGACATACTAAAGGATTATTAAAAAATAAAAGCAAGGAAAAAGAGAGAATGGATAGAGAAAATGAATTAATGAACAACCGAGACGATGAAATGGAAATTGATCTTCTGGAGCTTTTTCGGGCCTGGAAGAGGAAATTCTGGCTGATCGTGCTGATAACCTTTTTAGGGGGAAGTATTGGATTTGCATTCAGCAAGCTGGCGCTGACGCCTCAGTATACGTCCACAGTTATGATGTATATATTGTCAAAAGAGACTACGCTGACTTCTTTGGCAGACTTACAGATTGGAAGCCAATTGACCCAGGATTATAAAGTAATCACAACCAGCCATCCGGTTATTGATGGGGCAATTGAGCGGATAAAAGAAAAAGTAAAAAAAGAAACTCAGAAAGAAATGGAAAATCCACCTACTTATAAAGAACTGAGCGGAAAAATTTCCATCGGAAATCCTACGGATACCCGTATTCTTACCATTACGGTTACAGACCCGGATCCGAAGATGGCAAAGATTACAGCGGATGCAGTTGCAGACGAGGCATCTGAGTACATCGGAGACATTATGGAGATGATACCGCCTAAGGTTATCGAATACGGACAGGTGGCGACAGAGAAGACCAGCCCCAGCAATTCAAAAAATGCCATGCTGGGAGCCATGTTAGGCCTGGTACTGACTTGCGGAATCATTACCCTTCAGACTATTTTAAACGACACCGTCCAAACCGAAGAAGACGTAGAAAAGTACCTGGGACTTACCGTGTTAGCCTCTGTTCCTATGAGAAATGGAGAGGGAGAATCTGGTGCAAAGTCTAAGAAAGCCCAGAAAAAACGCCAGAAAGAAGCTCGCAAGAGAGTGAAAAAGGAAATCGAGATGGCGGAAAAGACGAATGGCAGATCCAGGAAGAAAGGAACTAAAAAATAATGGAAACAATGGTTTTGGAAGTCAAGCACGGCATCAGTGATGACTATGAGTATACAGAAGCGGTTAAAACCCTTCGTACCAATCTGCAGTTCTGCGGCACAGGGATCAAAGTAATCATGTTTACCAGCGCCATGCCAGATGAAGGCAAAAGCGATATTTCCTTTGCAATGGCAGACGCTATGGCGCAGATTGGCAAAAAGACGCTGCTGATTGATGCAGATATCCGGAAATCTGTTTTATCATACCGGTATCATCTGAAACGGAAATTAAATGGACTGTCCCAGTTTTTAAGCGGCCAGAAGACATTGGACGAAGTGCTGTACCATACCGATAACGAACTGCTGGACGTCATTTTTGCAGGTCCTTATTCTCCAAATCCGGCAGAACTGCTGGAAGAAGAAGTTTTTGGCGCAACCATCCAGAAACTGAGAAATGAGTATGACTATATTATGATTGATACGCCGCCGATGGGAGCGCTGATTGACGGAGCCATTGTGGCGCGTCACTGCGACGGCGCGGTGCTGGTAATTGAAAGCGGCGCGGTCAGCTGGCGGATCGAACAGAAGGTAGTAGAACAGTTAAAACGTTCTAAATGCCGGATACTGGGAGCGGTATTAAATAAGGTAGATACTTCGAAAGACATCCATTATGGGAAATATGGAAAATACGGCAAATACGGTAAGTATGGGAAATACGAGCATTATGGGGAAGAGGGCAGAGAGGAAAGTTCCTACAGCAAATTAGAGACTTCAGGAACCAAGCCAGAACCGGCAGGCGGGCAGCATTCCCACTATGAGCAAACCCAGAATCCTGAAGAAGAAAGCGGGAAGAGTCAGGAATGAACTGGTTAAGAGAACACAGGATCAGCCTGGCGCGGCTGGGGATTGGCGCAGGAGTCTTTGGTGCAGTCATTTTCGTTGTGATTTTCGTAAATCTATATCAGGAGCGGAAGGCAACCGAGGCCATGATAGCCAGCCGCCATGCGGCAGAGCAGGCTGCAGGAGAAAATATAGGAGGGCAGAGTGCGGCTCCCCAGGAACCGGAAGATACGAGCCAGCTTTTCGCCCAGCAGACCGTAACCTGGGAAGGAAAGACTTACCGGAGAAACACCTACATGAAAGCGATTTTGTGCATGGGTGTAGACCGTACTGATTCCATGACGGAATCAAAAGAAGGCGGACAGGCCGGACAAGCTGACAGTATGTTCCTGGCTGCATGGGACACTGCCAGAAGACAGCTTAAGATTCTGATGATTCCCAGAGATACCATGACTTATTTGACGCCAGTCAGCTGGGATGGAACGGTCCGGGAAGAAGAATACGACCATATTACGCTGGCGTTTTCCTATGGAGATGGGGCAAAAGGAAGCTGCGAAAATACGGTAAAAGAAGTTTCAGAACTGTTAAAAGCATTTCCAATCGACCACTACATGGCAGCAGATCTATCCACCATCAATTTGCTGAATGATGCAGTAGGCGGAGTGACGGTAACGATTCCATCGGGAATGGAACAGGTGGATCCAGAATTTATTGAGGGGAGCCAGATTACCTTAAAAGGAAACCAGGCAGAACGTTTTGTCCGCTACCGCGATACGACCCAGGATCACTCTGCTCTTTACCGGACTTTCCGGGGTCAGGAATACATGACCGGATTTTTCAAGTCCGTGCAGAATATGTCTAAAACAGACAGCCAGACGGTTCCCAGGCTGTTTGGAATGATAGAAGACTACATGATTACCGACATGGGAAAAGACCAGTATTTGGGGATTGGGGCTGATGCGCTGACAGGAGATCTGACTTCCGAAGATTTTTACGTACTTCCAGGAAGCGCAGTGGTAACCGAAACCTATGACGAATACCATGCCGATGAAAAGGGAATGACAGAAGTTCTCCTGAACCTGTTTTACCGGGAGAGCGAATCCGATGAGTCAGTAACAGTGCGGGGCACTGATTATTGAAAATAAAGAAAAGGAGAGAAGCACTATGAAAAAGAAATGTGTAAAAGCAATGGCGTTAGCGCTGACACTGGCTATGATTCCAGTGATGGCTTATGGAGCAAGTTCAAGCCCTACCAATGACAGCTCCAGCAGCAGTTCTTCCGCATCCAATTCCGGAAACACCAGCGTAGGCGGAGATGGTACCTCTGGTACTGAAGTTACGAAGCCAACCAGCCCAAGTATTGTAGTATCTTCAGACGGCCAGCAGATTTCTGTCGGCCAGTCCTCTAAGGACGCATCCGGCGTAAACATGAGCCTGATGGTCAACACTACAACCACTGACGGCCAGGCTGTTACCATGCAGAGCGGCGGCGGCGCTGTCATCGGCGACATGGTAGCAACCATTGCAGTTGGCGGGGCAGAGACAGCAGGACTTCCTACAGACATTGTCAATACCATTGACAGCCTGAACAAAGGAACTGCTCCGACACAGGTATTCCCAGACCAGAATCTGACTGGCTATCAGAAACTGGGCAACACCCGCGCCATCATTCTGACTTCCCAGACAACTGGAAAAACCGATCCGGTTGCAACTGAAATTACAATGGTAGTAGACGGCTTAAAGAGCGATACCCAGAGCGTTATCGCTATGTACTACGACAATGCAACTGGCCGCTGGGTACGTGTCAATGTAGCATTTAATGCCACATCCAAGACCGTTACCTTTAAAGCGCCAGGTTCTTGTACCGTACAGTTCCTGTATAAGTAATCCAGTCTGAACGAGGATAAAAGAGGGGCAGCGGCTTCGCTGCCCTTACTGAAAAAACAAAATGAATAATTATACGAAATAGTGAATTAACCCTGCCCCTAAGCTATATGAATCTTTATATTTTGAATATTTATGAAATGGGAAACTAATGATACGGTTTACTTCATTAGAAAAAGAGGGAGAGTAATGGAAAATGTACAAGAAAAATTCAAGTGGCTGGCTTAAACATTTAGATTTTATAGTGTTAGATTTGTTATGCGTGCAGCTTGCTTTTTATTTATCATATGTGTTGCGCCAGGGAAATTGGAATCCCTATGCGGTTCCATTGTACCGCAATATGGCAATTTTTGTAGAACTTGCGGATCTTATCGTAATTTTTATTTTTGAGTCATATAAAAATGTCCTGAAAAGAGGATACTATAAAGAATTTGCAATATCTGTAAAACAGGCAGTTATGTTAGTGTTAGTAAGCAGTTTGTATTTGATTACTATCCAGGATGGGGATGATTATTCAAGAATCACACTGTTTATGACGAGTGGGATCTATGGAGTTCTTACTTATGTAGCGCGAATTTTATGGAAACGTTATTTAGAAAGCAGAATGAAAAATGGTGGTGACAGTTCGCTTATCATTGTTACGACAAGCAGCATCGCAGAAGAAGTTGTAAAGAATGTAGAAGAACATAATTATGATATGCAGCAGATCAATGGTGTCATAATTGTAGATAAAGAGATGACTGGAGAAATCATTGAAGGCGTTCCGGTCGTTTCCGATGCAGAAAAGGCAGCAGAGTTTTTACTTCAAGGCTGGGTAGATGAGGTGTTTATAATTTTAGATGAAAAAGCACCATACCCAAAAGAACTGATTGAAAGATGTTCTGAGATGGGACTTACCGTACATTTAAGTCTTACAAAAGTAACGAACAGCACCTTGGGAAAACAGACGATTGGAAAGGTTGGAGGATATACGGTTCTAACAACCAGCATCAATGTTATGACAATGAAGCAGACATTCATGAAGAGAACAATAGATATCCTTGCCGGATTGGTGGGATGTCTTGCAACCGGCATTATTTTTATCTTTATCGCTCCAGCAATTTACATTGCTTCGCCAGGGCCAATTTTCTTCTCCCAGGATAGAATCGGTCAGAATGGTAAAGTATTTAAAATGTATAAATTCCGCAGTATGTATATGGATGCAGAAGAGAGAAAAGCGGAACTGATGAAAGAAAATAAAATGAGCAGTAACCTGATGTTTAAGATGGACTTTGATCCAAGAATCATTGGAAATAAAATTCTTCCAGATGGAACAAAGAAGACAGGAATCGGCCAATTTATCCGCTCTACATCATTAGATGAATTTCCACAGTTTTTCAATGTTTTGATTGGGCAGATGTCGCTGATAGGCTTTCGTCCATGTCTGAAATCAGAATATGAAGAATATGATTTTCATCACCGTGCCAGAATTGCTATGAAGCCAGGTATTACAGGAATGTGGCAGGTAAGCGGCCGAAGTGATATTACAGACTTTGAGGAAGTAGTAAAACTTGATACCGAATATATCAGAAACTGGAGTATGGGATTGGATTTCAGGATTTTGTTTAAGACAGTTGCTGCTGTTTTGAAAAGGGATGGATCTATGTAATCGTTTTGTCCAGAATTGAGCCGAACAGAAGTTTTTATGTATTTGTCTAAATTTATAAAGATATGATAAGAGGTATTAAGGTGCAGGTTAGAGGAAGTATTTCTTTTACAAAAGAACAGACATTGTTATTAAAAGGATTTGCGATTTTGTTCGTTATTCTTGGTCATATGGGATATTTAGATATATCTGGTGCATGGGGCGTGCATATTTTCTTAATTGTGAGTGGATACGGAATCTATATGTCTGTTATGAAGAATGGTTTGAGAGAATATTGGAAGAAACGTATAGTGGCAGTGTATGTCCCCTATCTTTGCTACCAGGCAATTGGAATCATCGTTATGTTATTAGTGCTTGAAATCCCATTGACACCTCAGCAAATTGTCCTATCTGTGGCAAGTTTGGATTTTGGTTTGATTGCAGATAGAACCATGTGGTATATATCATATATTTTTTATTGGTATTTTGCTTTTTGGATAACGATGCGTGTAAAAGAAAAGTGGAATTTGCCAGTTGCAACCGTAAGTGTTGCCGTAGCATTTACAGGTGGAGCAGCAGTAATAGGCTATACTAATTTAGTGTGGGGGCATGGATCAATCGCATGGGCATATTTTCTTTCGTTTCCGTTAGGGGTTATATGTGCTGTTATAGATCAGAAGAAAATTCAGTCAAGAATGTTATTTGTTTTTGAGATAGCATTGGCAATTATGATGGTTGCATTTTTTGCTTCCGATTACGGGAAGGTACATATGGCATTTAACGAAATGTTTTTCTCATTGACTGCGGCCGGACTTGTGATTTTACTGGTATTGTTTTTCCCTAATATTTGTGGGGGGGGCAAGGACTGCTATGCCGTATTGGAAGATACTCCTTTGGAATGTATTTGAATGAAGGAATACTACTGAAAATTCAAGGGAAATTTATGTTTAGAATGAATCATCACATCAGTAACCTGGTTATATTGATAATCAGTTTTTTTCTGGCTGTTGTAATTGACAATTATGTTGTCCATCCGACAATAAAGAAAATAAAAAACATTTGGAGATAGAGGAAAGATGATAAGGGTATTGCAGGCTGTAAACATCATGGATCGAGCAGGTCTGGAAACGATGCTTATGAATTACTATCGAAAAATAGATAAAGAACGTGTGCAGTTTGATTTTTTGACACATAGGCCGGGGAAGGGGGCTTATGAAGATGAAATTATATCTATGGGAGGCAGAGTTTTTCATGCACCACGCTTGTATCCACAAAATTATATAACATATTACAAGTATATGAGACAATTTTTTAAGGAACATCCTGAGTATAAAATAATTCATGCTCATATTGATACAATGTCAGCATTTCCTTTGTTTATTGCAAAGAAAAATAATATCCCGATTCGAATAGCGCATAGTCATACATCAAGGTTGGACATTGATGCAAAACTGCCAATAAAATATCTGGCAAAATTGGTGCTTCCTAAAGTTGCAAATATCTATTGTTCCTGTGGCAATAAGGCTGGAAAATTTTTATATGGAGGAAAAGATTTCAGGCTTATACATAATGCTATAGATTTAAAAAGTTTTCAATTCAATGATTTACAGAGAAGTAAAAAGAGAATGGAATTAGCTATTAAAGATGAATTTGTGATAGGTCATGTCGGAAGATACTGTTATATAAAAAATCAGATGTTTTTGCTTGATATATTTGTTGAAGTTTTAAAACAGAAACCGAATGCCAAATTACTTCTAATAGGGAAAGGTGAGGATGAAGCGGCACTAAGAAAGAAAGTATCTGAATTGTCACTGGATGGAAAGGTGCTTTTTTTGCTGGATCGTTCCGATGTCAGAGAACTGTATCAAGTGATGGATGTGTTTGTTATGCCATCCATATTTGAAGGTCTTCCGGTAGTAGGAGTAGAGGCTCAGGCAAATGGTTTGCCCTGTATTGTTTCTGATACAATATCAGATGAAATATTATTAACAGACGCCATTTCTATGATGAGTTTGAAACAGTCAGCAAGGGAATGGGCAGAGAAAATTTTGTCTGTTCCAAAGGAACGAAGTAAGAATTCTATAGAGCAATTGAAATGTAAAGGATATGATGTCGAGATTGAAGCGGATAAACTCGTAAAATGGTATGAAGAACTAACAAAAGAATTGGAGTAAGAGGTGGGAAAATGCGTATAGCAATCATAGGACACAAGCGAATTCCAGGACGAGAAGGTGGAATCGAAGTTGTGGTTGAAGAACTTGCAACACAGATGGCTGCAAAAGGGCATGAAGTCTATGTCTACAACCGGAAAAGCAAGCATAAAAAAGCACGAAAGGAATATAAAGGGGTTCATATTATTACAGTTCCCACGATTGAAAAGAAAAGTACAGATGCAGTCGTGTACTCTTTTCTGGCATCTATTCATGCTCTGTTTGGTCATTATGATATTATCCATTACCACGCATTGGGACCCAGTGTGATGCTGATTATCCCGAAACTTTTACGCAAAAGGGTTATTGTAACTGTTCATGGATTGAATTATAAGACTCCGAAATGGAAAGGGTTGGGTGCAAAATTTATACAACTGGGAGAAAAAATTACAGCGAAATATGCAGATGAAATAATTGTTCTGTCCAGAGAACAGGAAAAATATTTGTTGGAGAAATATAACAGAAAATCAGTTTATATTCCAAACGGAACAGTAATGGAAGAACTTGTACCTCCTAGTTTGATTCAGAAAAAATGGGGGATGGAAAAAGAAAAGTATATTTTGTTTGTTTCCAGAATTGTTCCGGGAAAAGGGATTGAACATTTAGTAGAAGCTTATAAAAAAGTAAAAACAGATATGCCGTTGCTCCTTGTTGGAGAGAGTAATTATGTGGATGAGTTTTATGATAAATTGAAAAAAAGTGCTTCTGAAGACGACAGGATTCAATTTTTAGGATTTGCAAGTGGCCAGGTACTGCAGGAATTATATTCCAATGCTTATCTGTTTGTATTCCCATCGGAGGCGGAAGGAATGCCTATGTGTTTGTTAGAGGCTATGAGCTACAATATACCATGTCTTGTTAGTAACATACCGGAAAATTTAGAAGTTGGGAAAAATTATGTCCAAAGTTTTCAGGTGACAAATGTGAACGATTTACAAGAAAAATTACAGCTTTGTATAGATAAGCGTGAAGGATTGTTTGACAAAAACAGTCGTGAATATGTGAAGAAAAATTTTAGTTGGGAAAATGTCGTAGAAGAAACTTTGCGATGTTATAAAGGAGAGATATGTTAGTTACTATTTTAACACCTACTTACAATAGATGTGATAAACTACCTATATTGAAAAAATCTTTGGAAAATCAGATAAATAAAAATTTTGAATGGATGATTGTAGATGATGGTAGCACAGATGAGACAGAAATATGGGTAAAGAAAATACAAGCGAACGCAGAGTTTTCGATTCGTTATATAAAGAAAACAAATGGTGGAAAGCATACGGCATTGAATATTGGAGTGAAAAAAATTACTTCTGAGCTGACAATGATTGTAGATAGTGATGATATTTTGCTTCCGAAAGCTGTTGAGTTAATAGAAAAGTATTATGAAAAATACAAAGATAACAAAAAAATCGGAGTTTTTTCCTATTTACGAGTGTTTTCTAATGGGGCAGCAATTGTACCTTTGGAACAGGAAGAAAAGGTTGCTTCGTATATTCAATATCGAATTAAAGAGAATCGACAGGGAGATATGGCAGAAGTATTTCTGACCAGAGTATTGAAAGAGTTTCCATTTCCAGAGTTTGCAGGCGAACGTTTTTTGAGTGAAGATGTCATATGGATTCAAATTGGTCTGAAATATGAGTATGTATTTATTGACCAGCCAATATATCAGTGTGAATATTTGGAGAGCGGATTAACTGCAAATGATAAGAAGATGAAATTTGCTTCACCTCTTGGTTCTATGATGCGTGGCAAGATGCTAATGAAGCCAGAGTGTGGTTGGAAAGTAAATGTAAAGGGCGCAATTATCTGGAATTGCTATAAGAGGGAAGTTTCCGGTACTATACCGGAGATGGTTCGTATGACGACAATACGAGAAAAAGCTCTTGTTTTTGCAACAAAGCTTGTTGGAAGATATTATAATAAAAAGTGGAAAGCTTCATACCAAAATTAGGAGATATTCAAATGAAGACTATAGGAATTATTATTCCATATTTCGGGAAACTACCAGCGTTTTATAAAGCATGGGAAAGAACAGCAAGAGAAAATTCGACAGTGGATTTTTGACTGTTTACAGATTGTGATGTAAAAGAAAAAGAAAATATTCACGTAGTGCCATGCTCGTTTCAGAAACTAAAAAAACTTGTACAGAAACAATTTGATTTTCCTATCGCATTGGAAGAACCTTATAAATTGTGTGACTATAAGCCAGCTTATGGTAAAGTGTTTCAGAATTGGATAGGAAAGTATGGCTTTTGGGGGGGTATTGTGATATAGACCTTTTGCTTGTAGATATCAGAAATTTTTTAACAGAAGAAGTATTGGATAAATTTGAACGATGTCTTTACCTTGGACACATTTCTTTGTACAAAAATTGTGATAAGATTAATGATTTATTCAAATTTTATGAGCGGGGGTATCCAGCACTTAATTATGAAGACGTTTTCCGCTCAGATGAATCATGGTATTTTGATGAAGCAAGAGGTATGTATACAAAGTGCCTTCTGAATCAGATTAAAGTGTACACCACAGATAAAATGCGTGATCCGATGGAGGGAGAGCCATTCTTTTATTGGAGTGGAAATAATAGAGAAAACCAGTTTGTTGTATTGTGAGAGAATGGACAGTGTTTTGCTGTAGACAGAGCAGGAAACAAAACCGAATTACTTTATGCACATTTTTTTAGAAGAGTTTTTCATGTAGAAGAGTATTTTGAAACGATAGAGAAAATAAAAGTAATTCCAGGAAATGTAAGTTTTAATAAGGGTGTAGAAGATAAGGACTTTGAAGCTTCTGAACAGGAAAGTTATAAGAATAGGTATCGCCTGAACAATTTGAAAAAAGCTTGAAGCGATATGGAGTTGTTCGGACTGTATGGAGACAGAAATGGTCGAAGGATCATAATAAATATATTGAGAGAATCAAAAGGAGAAAGAATGGATAAAGAAATTACTGTTTCTGTAGTAGTGCCAATATATAATGTTGAAAAATATTTGGATAGATGTGTGAAAAGTATTATTAATCAGACTTATCAGAAGTTGCAAATAATATTAGTTGATGATGGATCACTAGATGATTGTCCGGAAATATGTGACAGATGGAGAGAAAAAGATAATCGAATTGAAGTTATCCATAAGAAAAATTCAGGACTTGGAATGACCAGAAATGCTGGTCTGAAACAGGCAGTAGGAAAATATGTTTGCTTTGTAGATTCTGATGATTATATTCACCCTACAACTATAGAAAAACTTCTCAAAAAAGCAGCAAAGTATGAAGCAGATGTCTGTTATTATGGTTGTATAGATGTTTTGGATGGGAACGAGAGTGAAAAACAACCTCCTAAGAAAACTGTGTATGTGGGAGAAGAAGTACGACATGAGTTTGCTGCTAGATTATTAGGAAATGCACCTAGTGAAAATACACCACTATTTTCAGGAATGTCTGCTTGTTATGCTTTTTATAATACGAAATTTTTGAAAGAGAATCACATAGAATTTCATTCAGAGAGAGAAAAGTATATATCAGAGGACTTGATTTTTAATTTAAGTGTATGTGCGATTGCTAATACTGTTACAATTTTGCCAGAATCCTTATATTATTATGTTATAAGAAGAAGAGATTCTTTGAGATCAACATATAGAAGTGATCGTTTTGAAAAAAGTAAAATAATGTATGAAAAGTTGATACAATATAGCCGAGAGTTTGGACTGGGAGATGACGGAATTTTACGTACACAAAGTTATTTTATCCAAACAATGATTGTGTGTAGTAAAATGGAATTACTTGCTAAAAAGAATGTGAGAGAAGTTATGAAAGTTTTATCAAGTTATGTTGATGATTCTACGTTGAGAGAAATTATAGAAAACTATCCTATACGTCAATTGTCATGGAAGCAAAAAATATTTTGCTATGCGGTTAAATTTCGGTGTGTGAAAATGATTTATTGTTTATCGTGGCTTCAAAATAAAAAGTTGAAAAAATTTGTATAAGGATGAATCGTCATGAAATTAACAATAAAAATTAACAAAAAAAGATACGTGCAATATTGTATTTGGATCGAACTGTTTTTTGTTTGTTTTTCTGGAGTATTAATAGATATCGTTGGTTTGCCAAGGATTATCAAGTATTTTCCAGACGTAATTAACATTATATTAATGATGTATCTGGTAAAGAGATTTACAGTTGTAGATAAAACGCAAAAGAACGTGAATGTTATAACTACGTTTATTTTTGTATTCATCTTATTGTCATTTATATTGTGGTTTGTCAATCGGGGGAGTATTCCACTTCTGTTTTGGGGTGCAAGAAATACCTTTAGATTTTTAATGTTTTTTATTGCCATAGTTCAATTTTGGACAATGTATGATGTAGAAAAGATGTGTAAATATATTAATCCGTTGCTAATAATTAATTTTTTGTTTTGCATATATGAATATTTTATTTTAGGGTATTCAGGTGATTATATTGGTGGAGGGTTTGGTATTAGTCAAGGATGTAATGCCCCATTAAATGTTTTGCTTGTCGTAGTTACAGTATATAATGCTGTAAGATTTATGCAAAAAAAAGAAAAATGGGGAAAAACAATTTTATATATTGCTTTATGTTCTGGGATTTCGGGAATGGCAGAGTTAAAGGTATATGTGGTAGAAGTAGTAATGGTTGTCTTGATTGTTGGAGCCTTTTCAAAAGGATTTATAAAAAAAATTCTATTAGTGCTGGCGGGTGTGGCATTTGCTTTTGCGAGTATTCATTTTATTGAAATTTTGATTCCAGGTTGGGAAGGTTTTTTCACAATAGAAAATATGTATAAAATGGTTTCATCAAAAAATGGTTATAATAACTCCGGAGATTTAAATCGTTTGACAGCGATAACTGAGCTTAACAGAATGTTCTTTAAGAACGGTATTAATATTATTGGCTTGGGACTGGGAAATTGTGAATATTCCGACACGTTTTCATTTCTAAATAGTTCATTTTATAGACAGTATGGTTTTTTGCATTATGCATGGTTTAGTGTTGCTAAGATATATCTAGAATTAGGATGGTTTGGTATCTGTTCACACTTTTTTATATGGGGCTATACTTTCTGGGTTTCAATAAAAAAAGTAGTATCTGGAGACATAAAAATTATGGTGGCTGCAATAGCATTATTTGCAGGCTTCTTTTTCTTTTACAATTTCACAATGAATCTTGAGTCTGCATATATTATATATTCGATTTTAGCGATATCATATATTTCATTAAAAGAATATACTGTTGAAAAAAGTTAATATTAGTGGAGGAATATGAAGTTATGCAAGGAATTAGGAATGTAATTAAGAGATTAGTTTTAAGGGAAAAAGCTGATTCTGCTTCTTATGTAAGATACCTTCGAAATAGAGGGATGAAAATAGGGGAGAGGGTTTTTATTTTTTCACCAAATAGAACGACGATCGATACAACACGTCCGTGGCTCATTGATATTGGGGATGATGTTCAAATAACAGAGGGGGTAACAATTTTAACTCATGGATATGACTGGTCAGTATTGAAGGGGATATATGGAGATGTATTAGGTTCATCGGGGGGGTGAAAATAGGAAATAATGTTTTTATCGGAATGCATACGATAATTCTAAAAGGTGTACATATAGGAAATAATGTAATTATAGGTGCTGGAAGTGTT
>CAJMQQ010000005.1 GCA_905215625.1 uncultured bacterium | reverse complement strand
CGGCTTTCATCGGCTTTTCCCAGCCGATTCTGAAAATAGGTTTTTGGAAGAGGTTCCGGCTTTTCAAAAAAAAGCTTGCGGTAATACTTTTTTCCCAGATCCACACCGCTGATCACAAGGTCGTCCCCAAAAATGCTGGAATCATCTTCCAGATACACAACGCCCATGGCTTTTAGCTGATCCCGATAGGATTCATATTGATTTTTGTAGATATGGCGTTCCCAGACCATGCGGTTTTCATGATTTCCATTGCCATAATAAACCGGATAGCGCTTCGAAAGCGTCTGGAGCAGCCGTAAAGGAACTTCGGTCTGGGCGTTCCCCTTGCTGACCATCATATCGCCGCCGATTAGGACTGCATCTGGTTTTACCTGGTCAATGGCAGACAGCAGCCTCTGGTTTTTTTCACCAAACTCCTTATTGTGAAGATCCGATAAAAAAACCAGCTTTTTCCGGCTCTGAATCTTGGAAGAGAACACCGGAACCGTCTCCACAGACAGACAATCTTTTTCATATTCGGATCGAAGCCAGAACGCCGTTCCCAACCCTGCTGCCGCCAGTCCTGCCGCAGTAAGTTTTGCTGCCGTCACACCTTTTCCCATCTTAACTGTTCCTCGTTTCTTTTGTTGTTTATTCTGCCTTTGTCCAGGGAGCCAGGCTCATGCGGATAAAATACCCCTGTTCGTGGCTGCACACCGGACACTTGGCAGGCGCCTCTTTCCCGTAGTGAATATGGCCGCAGTTTAAGCACACCCAGCCTTCTTCTGTGTCAGATACAAATAACCTGCCCTCTTCCATCCATTTTGCAAGCTGTTCAAACCTCTCCTGGTGGTTTTTTTCTATCTTTCCAATCATCCGGAATGATTGCGCAATCTGCAAAAATCCTTCCTGCTCTGCCATATCTCCAAAAGACTGGTAGATGACATCATGTTCTTCCTTTTCATTATGGGCAGCTTTTTTTAACTGGTCCAAAATTTCTTCTCCTAAGTCTACCGGATACCCGCCGGTAATCTCAATAGTCTCTCCGTCCATCTCCTGCAGAAATTTATAAAAGATTTCTGCGTGTTCCTTTTCCTGATCTGCCGTATAGAGAAAGATTTCCTGAAGCGCCGGAAGGTGTTTCTGCTTTGCCATTCCTGCCGCAAACGTATACCGGTTTCTGGCCTGGCTTTCTCCGGCAAATGCCCGCATTAAATTCTCCTTTGTTCTGCTGTTTTTTAAATCTGTCATGTAAGGTTCCTCCTTTTTTGTTGTTTTCTGGATTTCCCTTTCAGTATACCCGACAGCAGGACAAATCATTCCTTCCCAGTCATTTCTTTTGCTGTTTTAAAACCTGACAGACCTCCTGCAAAAGCACATCCCGGTACATGGGGAACCGTTCCCTCGGAAGCATTTTTCCCTGTGCCCATAACTGGCAGACCTCTTCAAAGGTCACAAACATGGCGTCCACGACTTCTTCTTTCTGAAGACGCAGATCCTCTTTCCTTACATCCTGAACCGTCACATAGGTATCCACAAACCGATCTGGACGCATGGTAGAATGAATCAGCCTAACTTCTTCTGGAGCAGGATGAATCCCCACTTCTTCGGAAAGCTCCCTTAACACGCTTTCCAGACTGCTTTCCCCGACTTTTGCCGAACCTCCGGTACATTCCCACCATAATCCAAAGGTTTTGTCCGGATGGCGCTGGGTCAGAAGCAGTTTTCCCTCCAGGTTAATCGTCCAGATATCTGTTACAATGTGGTACTCGCCCTCTGCCATCGGCACTCCCCTGACATGGGTTTTTCCGGTTTTGTTCCGGTTTTTGTCATACACATCCCACAGTTCCATAAGTCCACCAGCCTTTCCTATTTTTGCTTGAATACCGGATCCGCCGGATAGCCTCCGGTAATTTTCTGCATAGTTCTTGGCACTGCGTCTTTTGAGTTTTTCCAATCTGCGTCTTTATTGCGGTAATCATATTTTTCCACAAACCAGTCAATATCTTCCTGGATTCTGGCCAGTTCCCGTTCCATCAGGCTGCACAGCAGTTCTTCCATTTTTTGTGCCTCTTCTGGTTTGCATTTTTCCCTGCAGCTATTTAAAATATCGTAAAAATGCGGCAGGCAGAAGCCTTTTGACTCCTTTAGCATATTAAGAAACGTTGGCTCATTCTTCATCAGATAGACAAAGGTATTGCGGATCCGCTCATAAGTATCGTCTATCTTCTGGCAGATATAACAGCTCTCTTTGTCTGAGGGCGTTCCACTGCCGGAAGAACCTTTTTTCATCCAGCCAAACAGCGCGCTCTTAGAAGAACCGGCCTTTTTGCCGTCTGCTTCCACAGTTTCCTTAAAATGTTCTCGTAGATACTTCATCCTGGTTTTTAAAATCCAGGCATTTCCAAGATAATTGCCGTAATCATACATCATCTTGGTATGCTTTCTGCAAAAGCCGGTCCGATCCGTTTCTGCCCGTATATCATCTTCCATATAAGAAGATCCCAGGGCGAAACTGACCGCATCCTGTTCTAACTTCCGTTCCAGATAGCAGCAGGGGCACTCATCTCCTGCCTTCATCGCATCCATAACTTCTATCGTATATAGTTTTTCCTTCATGCCTGCCCCTCCGTGTCCCTATATTTCTTCCATCATACACGCTGACAGGGCCGCCGTCAAGTGCGGGAAATCAGGAGACAGAATCAAATTTTGTCCGGTCTAATGCCCCGTCCTGCTTTGCCACAATAGTAGTGCAGACTGCGTCTCCGGTAATGTTTACCGCTGTTCTTGTCATATCCAGAATCCGGTCAATTCCCATAATCAATCCAATGGCTTCCACTGGCAGGCCGACAGAATTAAATACCATGGATAAGGTAATCAGTCCGACGCTTGGAACTCCGGCTGTTCCGATAGAAGCCAGGGTTGCCGTCGCAATTACGGTAAGAAAATCAGCCATGGTCAGGTCAATATGAAAGGCCTGGGCCGCAAACACAACGGCTACTCCCTGCATAATCGCGGTTCCATCCATATTAATAGTGGCGCCTAACGGTATGGTAAAGGAAGAAATCTTTTTCGACACTCCCATTTTCCGGTGCAGGGTATCAATGGAAAGAGGAATGGTAGCATTAGAGGTTGCGGTAGAAAATGCAAATGCCATAACCGGAGCAAATTTTTTCAAAAACTTAATGGGACTTAATCCGGTAAAGGCTTTTAAAAATACCTGATATACCACAAGACACTGTACCGCTAAAGCCAGCAGAACTGCCGCCATATACTTTAACAACGGCAAAAAGGCATCCAGCCCAAGGCCTGAAAAAGTTCTGGCAATCAGGCAAAAGACTCCGATGGGTGCCAGCTTCATAACGCCTGTAGTCATATCCATCATAATGTCGTTAAACTGGCTGAAAAAGTTGGCAACCGTATCTGCACGCTCTCCACGATGGGCCAGAATCACACCGATAATCAGGGCAAATAAAATCAGAGGAAGCATTTCTCCATTGGCCAGCGCCGCTATTGGGTTGGTTGGAATAATATTTAAAAGGGTTTCAGCAAAGCTTGTCTTTTCTACTGATACTGCTTCTGCTGTCTCCATAGTTCCCATATTCAGTCCAACTCCCGGATTGATGCAGAAGGCAACAAAAATCGCAACGGAAACGGCGATAGCGGTTGTAAGCAGATAAAATCCCATGGTTTTTACTCCGACTTTTCCCAGCTTCTTGGTATCTCCAATCGCCATGCTTCCGCATACCAGGGAGCAGAACACCAGCGGTACGACTAACATCTGCATTAGCCGAATAAATCCCTGTCCGAATACATAAAAAATCCCCTCTACAAACACCTGATCCCTGACAAATCCAGCCGGAACCCAGAGGTTAAATGCCAGTCCCGTTATGGCTCCTAACAGCAATGCAATAAAAATAACCGTTGTCAGACTTAATTTTTTCTTTTTCATACTGGTCTTTTCCCCTACCTTTCCATCATATATTCGTTCAGCGCTTCTTCCCAGTTTTTCGGAAGTTCCATTCCTTCCAGGCGAAGCATCAGGTTATCCAAAACCGCATAGGCAGGACGACCGTCTTCTGCCGTCTTATCTCCAGACACTGGAACGATTTTGCTGGATTCTCCTGCAAGAGCAAGGATTTTCTCTGCAAATTCCCTGCGGCTGCATACTCCCTGGCAGACTACATGGTATAATCCGTAAGCGTCTTCCATTAAAAGGCGGTAAATCGCTTTCGCCAGCTCGTTTGCACTGGTAGGAGAACCAAACTGATCCTCTGCCACGAAAATTTCTTTGGATTTTTTTGCCTCCTGTAAAAGCCAGGTCACAAAATTTTCTCCCTTTCCATATACCCAGGAACTGCGGATGATTAAATATCTGGGGGCAATGGTCTTTACAAACTCTTCCCCTGCCAGCTTGGATTTTCCATAAATGCTGACTGGCGTTGGAATGGAAAATTCGTTATACGACTCGGTTGCTTTTCCATCAAAAATATCGTCTGTTGACAGCTGAACCATTTTTCCATGAACGCTGCGGGCTGCAACGCTTAAGTTTCTGGCTCCGATGGCATTGACTTTATACGCCAGGTCGCTGTGCTGCTGGCAATATTCGATTCCGCCGATTCCCGTACAGTTAATAATCACATCCGGACGATTAATTTCTGCGTATTTGCGCACCTCGTCCATATTGGTAACATCCACATCGGATTTATCTGTCAGCAATACCTCCAGCTCTACCGTATCTAATAATTGTGCAAACGCGCTTCCTACCTGTCCCTGCGCCCCTGCAATCCATATTCTTTCATGATTTAACAGCATTGTTCTCTACCGTCCTTTCTTTTTCTCTTCTTATATTGTCTCATTATGTTAGAGGAAAAAAAGCTTTGACCGCTCCAGTCTGAAGTGTGTCAAAGCCTTGTTTTCTTATTGAGTCCACACGCCGGAAGCATTTACATAAAAACCATCCGGAGTTGTGGTATTTTTTAACATTTCACCGTTTGAACCAACATAAAACCACTGCTTCTGGCTGTTCTGCACCCACTTGTTCTTAGCAAGAGAACCGTCGTTTTCAAAATAGTACCAGATGCCGCCGACGAACTGGCGCCAGCCTGTCGCCATGTACTGGTTGGAATCAAACCAGTATTCCTTCCCGTCAATGGTCAGCCATTCATTGGCTGCATTTGTTCCATTCTGCTTGACGTAGCGCCAGCCATTGCCATCCTTCTGCCAGCCGCTCTGGATCCCATTTCCGGAACCGCTTCCGCTTTGGGAGCCGCCTGGCGTTGTACTGCCGGAAGAACCAGACGTCAGTCCAGCCTGCGCCAGAGCAAATCCATAGTCAAATAATGCCTTGGTATCGGTATAATGGGTCTGCTTTCCTTTCATGACCACTGCAATCAGCCTGACCCCATTTTTCTCTGCACAGGTCGCAAGCGTATTGCCTGCCTTAGAAGTATAACCAGTCTTACCAGCTACCACTCCCTGGTAATATCTGGAATCGTTGGGATACAGCATCTTATGGCCCATGGAAATGGTCCTTGCCGCCGCCTTTTTCGTGGCGGGAATCTGATAAGACAAGGTTGAAGCAGCCTTTACCACAGTCGGATTCTGAAAAGCTGCCCTGGCAATCAGCGCCATATCCCTTGGAGTCGTATAATGCTGTTCATTGTTCAGACCATTCGGATTTACAAAATGAGTATCTGTGCATCCCAATTCCTTTGCCCTGGCATTCATCTTATCGGCAAACGCAGATACACTTCCGGAAATATGCTCTGCCAATCCGTTGGCCACTTCGTTGGCAGACTTTAACATCAGTGCATACAAGCACTGCTCCACTGTCAGTTTGTCTCCTTCTACCAGATTTAAGGTAACGGCTCCTGACTCTAAATTGGTCGTAGCGCTCTTAGAAAAGGTAACCGTATCGTTTAATGCACAGTTTTCTACTGTCAGAAGAGCCGTCATCAACTTGGTAATGCTGGCCGGATAAAAACGGGACGTCCCATTTTTCTCAAATAATACTTCTCCTGTACTGGCGTTTAACAAAACTGCTCCTTCTGAAGAAATCGTCGGTTTTGTCACAGAAACGCCGGGGGTACTGCCAGTGTTTCCCGTACTGCCTCCATTGATAACCCCGCTTCCATTAGATGGCCCGGTTATCTGTCCATTTCCGCCTGCAGGCCCTCCGGAACCAGACGTGTAATTTCCGCTGTTTTGTCCTTCCGGTCCTTTAAAGTCAATAATCTGGCTGCCAAAGGCAGTGCTGCTCCACATCATGGCCGCTGCCATTCCCAGGCAGACTATGCGCTTCCACTTTATCATTTCATCGTTCTCCCATCTCGTCCGTAAATCTCATTGCACATAGTAGAAAGTATACCACAAATTACTCTGGCCGGAAACCCGAATTTTCGACGAATTTCTTACAACTTTCTGTATGGTGAAGCAGGTACGTATCTTTTTCCCTTACTTCTTTAAAGTTGTATACTCTCTTGAGAAAACACGCTGGTGATGCCTGAAGCAATGGAGCCGGGAACTCTACAATAATTAAATCATAACTTTCCATCTCAGGCAGTCTGCTCTGTATAAATAAAAAAGCAAGCACCATGCACACGCACAATACTTGCTTTTACTGCTTTTATCTTCCTCTTCTGAGAACTGCCGCAATCTGCTCCATTCTTGGCATTACGGCACCATAAAACATCTCGTATGATTTGCAGAAATAATTGTCTCCCATAATCGTCCCGTCTCCTAATGCCCTGTGCCTGCGGCATCCTCCGCGGCATACTGCAAAATACCGGCACTGACGACATTTGGCCGATCGATCCAGAGAAGCTTTGACAAATTCTTCTCCTGCCGGAGCCTTGTCAATCTCTTCAAATCCAGTTTCATTTATATTGCCCAGACGGAACTGATCCAATACATAAAAATCGCATGGGTAGACAGAACCGTCTGCCTCAACAACGTGCTGGACGGAGCAGATTCCCCTCTGTTCACAGGATTCCGGAGCATACCCTGCCAGGATTCCTATGGCATTTTCAAATTGACGGATATAAGGCTGGGTGCCATGCTGCAAATCCAGATACCACAAATCAAACAAATCAATTAAAAACTGACCGTAGCTTTCCGGCGTCAAGGAATAGTCCCTGCTTCCAGGTTCTTCATTTAACGGATCCAGACAGGCAATATATTGTTGATAATGGAATCCGTTTTTCTTGTAAAACTCGTAGATCCTGCGAATTTTTGCTGCTGTCTTTGCATTAACCACAGTCAGGATATTATACTCCACTTTATGCTTGTTAAACAGCTCGATCGTCTTCATAATTTCACCAAAGCTGCCTTCTCCATGGGCAGTCGGTCTCAGGGCATCATGGGTGGCTTTTACCCCATCCAGGGAAACGCCTACTAAAAACTTGTGTTCTGCAAAAAATTCTGCCCACTCTTCTCCCAGATTGTAACCATTGGTCTGGAGGGAATACGAAACCGGAATCTTTTTGGTATTATACTGCTCCACCAGGCGAATCAAATCCTTGTAAAAATCCAGTCCTGCCAGAGTTGGCTCGCCTCCCTGAAATGCAAATCCACAGTGTCCTTCTGCATAAGAAAGTGACTTCTGAACCAGATTTTCCAGGGTTTTTCTGGACATCATCCCATAATTTTCCTGTTCCCTATTTTGTGTTACATCATAATAAAAGCAATACCTGCAGCGAAGATTGCACATTCCCGAGGCAGGTTTTATTAATAATTGCAGCGGTGGCATACCAGTCCCTTCCTTTTCTGTCTATTTTGGCCTGAACGAACCAATTCCTACTTATACTTCTAACAGAAAACAGTCCCCCTGTCAAGAATCGCCATCCTGCCCCATATACAGTTATTCAATATAATTCCGCTCCAGTTTTCCAATAAATTTTCCTAATACTTTATATTTATCGGAATCGCTGACCGCAATTGGTTTCATGGACGTATTAAACGGCATCAGCATAATCTCATTATCTGTATGGAACATCTTTTTAATATGAATCATCCCATTTACCTGAAACAGGCCAATCTCATTATGAGGAACGGGTTCTTTCCGGAACAGAAGAACGTCTCCCAGACGGAACATCGGTTTTGCCATATTGGAAACCATTTTCACGCAAAATTCTGCCTGTTCATTTACAGAGGTCGGAACTACTTTAATATGTTTCGGCTTGGAAGCAAGCACATATCCTTTTGACTTAACTACCGGCGTATACATCATAATATCTTTTAAATTTCCGCTGTTCAGCCATTCTGTCGCACATTGGTACTCTGCATCCAGGATAACTTTTACCGCGTGTTTTCCATGCTTGTTTAATTTACGGAATTTTGCAATAATCTGTTTTTCTTCTTCTGACATTTCCTTTGTATGATCAAGAGCAATATAATCCTGATAAAAATAGTTGGCGTCGCAGTCCAGGGCATCCATTAAGTCAATCATGACTGGAAATTTTGGATAATTTAACCCGTTTTCATAGTTTGCAATCGCGTTAACGGATACGCTGACCAGGCTGGCCAGATCGCTTTGAGAATACTGTTTACCCTTTCTAAGTTCTCTTAATCGTTCACTAAATCCCATTTCTACTCCCTAAAACTGTATTTTTTTGCATGGATTTCTGATTATACCACAGAAAAACTGTATTTTCAACGAAAAAACATGGTTTAGATTGACTATATAATAGAAATACGTTAAATTAACTTGGTAATAAAAATGAAAAGAGGAAACACAATGAATCAAAACGAAATCGAAATGACGTTACTAAAGATGGGTATTCCGGGATCTGTAAAAGGATTTCGCTATATCGTCGATGCTATCATGCTTTTAGATCAGGACGATTGGAAAGATCCGAAGTGGACCGCTTTGTATCACACTGTTGGAAAAATGAATAATACTACAGAATCCCGCGTTGAGCGAGCCATACGAAGCGCCCTGGAAACAGTGCGTGGAAAGAACGGAAATGTCGATGAAGTAAATAAATATATTGGTTTTATTAATTGCAACTCTTCCGCATCCCTTATGAGTCTCTACAAAAACATCAAAGCAGAGCAGACTGCAACCGAGGCACGGGCCATGACCATTACAGAAGAATATTTAAAGATTCTGATTCGCAGAGAATTGAAAAGTCTGTTAATTGGAATGGCATAAATTCTAACTAGTTATCACCTACCATTCTCTTATTTTCACAATGTATTTTCCGTGTTTTTACACAAATTCCCTACCTTATTTTCTTTTTTTGTGGTACAATTTATATATTAGTATCAAACTATGCTGATGCTAGTATTTATACATATCAGGGAGGAAATAAAATGGCAAAAGAAATGATTGCAATGCTTCTTGCCGGCGGTCAGGGTTCCCGTCTTTATGCATTGACCCAGAAGCTGGCAAAACCTGCAGTTCCTTTCGGGGGGAAATATCGTATCATTGATTTCCCGCTGTCAAACTGCGTAAATTCCGGTATTGATACCGTTGGTATCCTTACCCAGTATCAGCCCCTTGTTCTTAACGAATACATTGGCAACGGACAGCCCTGGGATCTGGATCGCCTTCATGGGGGCGTCCATGTACTTCCGCCTTATCAGCAGGCATCCGGTTCTAACTGGTACAAAGGTACTGCCAATGCTATTTATCAGAATATTCCATTCATCGAACGGTACAATCCTCAGTACGTTATCATCCTTTCCGGAGACCAGATCTGTAAGCAAGATTACAGCGATTTCTTAAGATTCCACAAAGAAAAAAATGCCGAATTTTCCGTAGCAGTTATGGAAGTTCCCTGGGAAGAAGCATCTCGTTTCGGACTGATGGTTGCAGACGAAAATGACAAGATTACGGAATTCCAGGAAAAGCCGAAGAATCCAAAATCCAATCTTGCTTCTATGGGCATCTATATCTTTAACTGGGATATTCTGAAAAAGTACTTAATCGAGGACGAAGCAGATCCCAATTCTGAAAATGACTTTGGAAACAACATTATCCCCAACTTGCTGAAAGATGGACGCAATATGTACGCATACCACTTTGACGGATACTGGAAAGACGTTGGAACCATCCCCTCTCTCTGGGAAGCCAATATGGAAGTTCTGGATCCGGAAAACAGCGGTATTAACTTATTTGATGACAACTGGAAAATTTACAGCCGGAACAGCGGTATGACCGGACACCGGATTACGGGAGATGCTGTCGTGGAAAATTCCATGATTACCGACGGCTGCCGGATTGCAGGCAATGTAAAGCACTCTATCCTGTTCGCTGGCGTTAAGGTAGAAGCTGGCGCTGTAGTAGAAGATGCGGTTGTTATGGATGGAACAACCATCAAAGCCGGCGCTGTGGTACAGCACTGTATCATTGCAGAAAATGTTGTAATCGGAGAAAATGCCGTAGTCGGCGCAATGCCTTCTGAGGAAGAAAGCGGTGTAGCAACTGTAGGCGCAGGCATCTACATTGGAGACGGCGCAAAGATTGGTCCTAATGCAATGGTAAATGAGAATGTAAAAGGTGGTGAAGAACAATGGTAAATTCCAACGCAAATGCTCTGGGCATTATTTTCCCAAATAGTTATGACAGTCTGGTACCGGAACTGGTAAGCGAACGTCTGATGGCGTCCATTCCGTTTGCCGGACGTTACCGTATGGTAGACTTTATCTTATCCAGTATGGTCAACTGCGGCATTGACAATATCTCCATTATTGTCCGCAAACACTACCACTCTCTCATGGATCACTTAGGATCCGGCCGCGAGTGGGATCTGGTTCGCAAAAACGGCGGTTTAAACATTGTTCCTCCTTTTGCAGAAAAAACTGTTAAAGTATTTAACGGACGGGTAGAAGCTCTGGCAAGCATCCTGGATTTTTTAATGGATCAGAAAGAAAAATACGTTGTAATGTCCGATGCAAATATTGCCGTCAATTTTGATTTCAAGTCCATGATTGACGCACATATTGCCAGCGGCGCAGACGTAACCGTTGCCTACAAAGCGGAAGAACTGCCAAGAAGCGCGGTAGACAGCAAAAATGTTCATCAGGATTTGTACTATACCTTAGATATTAAAGACGGACGGGTAACAGAACTCAATATCAACGAGAAGGCAGACGGCGTCCAGAATTACTCCATGAACATCTACATCATCGAACGAACTCTGTTAATTGAACAGATCCGCAATGCCTATGTTCACGGCTACGTTTACTATGAACGCGATATTCTGTCCCCGCAGATTCAGACATTAAATGTCCAGGCCTTTGAATTTAAGGGATATACCGCCCGTATCTGCGATATGAAAGCATATTTTGACGAAAATATGAAGCTTTTGAAAGACGAAAATCTGGATGCCCTGTTCAGTCCGAATCCAATTTACACCAAAATCCGCGACGACAACCCAACCCGCTATATTAAAGGTGCAAAAGCAAAAAATATCATGGCTGCAGACGGATGCGTCATCGAAGGCGAAGTAGAAAACTGCATTCTGTTCCGTGGCGTCAAGATTGCAAAAGGTGCGGTTGTAAAGAACTGCGTCTTGATGCAGGATACTGTCATTGAAGAAGGCGCCCATGTAGAATACCTGATTACCGACAAAAATGTCACCATCTCCGCTAACAAGGATGTAAAAGGTTCCGATACCTATCCATTCTATGTATTTAAGCATCAGGTAATCTAAAGGCTTCCATCAGAAAAGCTCAGGCATCAATTGTTCAAAATAAGTCAATTGCCTGAGCTTTTTATTTAGCTTTTTATTTAGCTCTTTATTTAGCTCTTTATTTAGCTTTTTGTCAAGAGTTGGAGTAAATTATTGGGGCTTAGGGATCAGTTTTTGGGGTATCCAGTTAGTTTGTGTGTATTTGAGTAGTTTTGATGTTTTTCAAACAAACTTTCTAATATCATTGTACAATTTTATTCTGTTCTGCGTATTTATAAACAATTTTTATCTAAGTTTGTTTATAGTTTCTTTGTTTTGAAATTCCACAAACAATTCTTGGGTCAGGTTTGTGTATTTTTAAATGGTCATAGTATTTTACAAACAATTGTAGATGAGACTGTTGCAAACCCAGCTCCATTTTATTTTCAATATCATCATACAACTGATAAATATTTGTTCCATAAATCCAAATTTCATTATACATCTTTTCAAGAATAAAAGAAGGCTCCCAGTCTCTTGGAATCAATCTCCGATATAAATCAACCAGTGCCAGAGTTCCACTAGAAGCTGTTTCTGAAAATGTCACTAATTTTTCATGTTCAAAATATAATTCTCTCTGTCCATCCGGTAATTTTTTTAATACCAGTCGGCATTCTATCCCCATTTCATTTAGAAATGCCTCCAGATCTTTCAATCTTTCTTTGTCTTCCAATAATTCATAAAAGCTGTCGTTCATTCGTCTAACATAATTCGCTAACTTAATCAAAATCGCATCGTTATTAAATGCCACATTGCTAAACAGGCAGGAAGCCTATCTTACGATAAACTTCCTGCCTGTTTAATTTCAATCGTTTTTATTTTGTTATTTAATAACAATTGCCTGGGATAAGTGTCTTGGGGTATCTGCATTTAATCCCTTTAATTCTGCCAGATAATATCCCATCATCTGACCGATAAATCCAATCATGGCTGCATTCTGAATGCTGTCATAGCCGTATCCCATATCCAGTGTATAATCTGCATCGGTAAAGTCCTTGGAAGCAGTATTGCCGATTGCCAGAGTAATTGCACCGTACTCCTTCATCTGTGTCAGCAGCTTTGCGTCGCCGTCTACGGTATCTTCATGTCCCAGAAGGATAATCAGAGTCTTGTCGTCTACCAGGCTCATGGGTCCATGACGGTACTCTAATGTATAATAAGCTTCTGAGTTGCTTAAACTCATTTCTTTCATCTTATTCATACATTCATTTGCAATACCGTAGTAGATACCCTGTCCCAGAGTAATAAACAGATTCAGTTCCGGATGCTCTGCAACAATCTTTTTAGCCAGTTCATCGGTTGCTTTTAAGAACTCTTCAGACTGTGCTGCATAATCCTTCATAGCCTCGATCTTGTCTTTTCTTCCGCCTGCGTAGAATGCTAAAACAGCAGCCAGATAAATCATGCTGGTGAAAGAACGGGTCATAATAACACTGTCTTCTGCAGTCTCTGGAGAAAGAATCATGTAATCATTATATTTGCTGCTGTCTGGGTCACAGGTAATTGCCAGGGTCTTTACGCCTTCAAAAGTTCTTACTTTGTCAATTGCCATACGAACTTCTGTAGTATAGCTCTTTCTGGTAATCGGAAGTACCAGAACCTTCTTGCCGTTTCCTACATAAGTCTCTGGGAAATAATATAATTCAGAGCAGCACATTCCTTTTGCCGGAATCTTGGTGCAGGTTCCAAATGCATGAGCTGCTGCCTGAGCCAGGTACAGAGAAGTACCGCAGCCGGTGAAAATCAGTTCATCGTATTCTTCTGCAAAAACTTCATCCAGAACTTTGTAAATATCCTCTAACGTATCGTTAATTGCCTGGAAAGATGCTGGCTGGCCATAAATTTCTTTGTAAGTAAGTTCACTGTTTTTCATTGTTATTCCTCCTGGTTTAATTCTTAAACTCTTCCTTCCGATCCTGCAAGACGAATAATCTTTCTTACGTCTTCCTGGAGTTTTTCATTTGCATACTGGGACAGTTTCCATGAGTGTCCCTGATGATTTAAAGTCTTTAAGCCTTCTTCATAATGCTCAACATATTTGTAGCGGATTTCAGTACCAAAGTTAATCTTTGCTACGCCCAGCTTAATCGCTTCTTTAATAATCTCTTCCTTCATACCGGTACAGCCATGCAGAACCAGTGGAATGTCCGTAAACTTCCGGACTGCTTCCATAACTTCCAGATGAATATCCGGCTCCCCTTTGTAATATCCATGTGCATTGCCAATTCCAATTGCCAATGAATCTGGTGTACATAAGCTTAAGAAACGGCGTACCTCTTCCGGATCTACGATATTCTTGTTTTCCATAACGGTACCCATATTGTCCAGACGGAGAAGTTCGCCAATCTCTGCTTCTACCGGAACGCCAAAGCATTTTGCAACTTCTAATACTTTATTGGTCATAGCTGCATTCTCTTCGATTGGCTTGGTAGATCCGTCAATCATCAAAGAGGTAAATCCCAGTTTTAAAGCTTCCATACAGATGTCAAAACCATCACCATGATCCAGGTGGATGGCAACCGGTACAGATACCTTATCTGCACACCATTTGCATACATTTACAAACCAGTCATGTCCGGAATACGCTCCCGTACTTACGTAGTGAGCAAGAATAATTGGGGAATGTAAATCTTCTGCAGCTTTACAAATAGCCCAGATAATATCATAATTTCCGCCCTGCGTGTTAATAGCCGGAACTGCATAACCATTTTTCGCTGCATCTAACAGCATTTCTTTGCTTGTTGTTAACATATTTCTCCTCCTTGATATGTTTTATTAACCTTTTACTGCACCTGCTACCAGACCCTTTACCATATACTTCTGGAAGAAGAAGAAGATAAGAACCATTGGCAGCGTACCTACGATGGAAATCGTATTAATCAAAGACCAGTCATAGGATAATTCTCCTAAGTACCGGAGCGCTACACCTGCAGATAATGTACGCAGAGAGTCCGTCTGAATCAGAGTGGAACAGTGAAGATAATCATCCCAGGACAGCAGGAATGCATAAATTCCGACTGCCAGCATACCTGGCTTAATTAATGGTGCAACTACCCGGAATAAAATTCCAAAACGGCCAGCGCCATCAATCTGGGCTGCTTCTTCCAGTTCTACCGGAATGCCATCATAAAAGCTGGACATCAGCATGATAGTAAATGGAAGCATAGAAGCTCCTACTGCTAAGATTAATCCGGTACGGGTATTAATCAGGTTGACGTCTCCCATGATCTTATACAGGGAAATCAAACGGCTGATAATCGGGAACATCTGTGCAGATGTAAATGCTGCCACAATCCATCCATTCCACTTAAAATGGAATCTGGAAAGTGCATATCCGGACATAATCGCGATTAATGTAGTCAAAAGCGCAGCGCCACCGGCTACGATGAAGTTGTTTTTGTAGTATATAAAGAACTCGTTATTCTTTGTAAACAAATCAATGTAACTCTGTACAGTCGGCGCTTCCGGAATCAAAGTCGGAGGGAATTTATATGCCTCCATATTCGTCTTAAAAGACGTTAGCAGTACCCACATCAGCGGGAACAGCAGGAACAGAAGAATCAGTGCCAAAACCACATATTTTACAATATTTCCAATTAACCGATTTCGTTTCATCTTTCCTCTCCTCCTTCCTATACGTCTGACTCTTTAAAGATGCGATTATAAAAGAATACCACAACAATCATCATCAGCATCCATACCGTTGTTACTGCAGCACCAGAACCAAAGTTATTAGAAACAAACGCCTCTCTGTAACTGAGAATTGCCATAGTTGTTGTAGAGTTGTTTGGTCCGCCTCCGGTCATAGTCCAGAATAATGGGAACTGTTTAAAGTTCTCAATAATAGACATAGAAACCGTTACCTTAATTACGCTCTTCATGTATGGCATCGTGATTCTGAAAAATCTCTGTACTGCATTTGCACCATCAATTTTTGCTGCTTCCAGCATATCTTCCGGAACATTGGCAAGTCCTGCAAGAAGGAGCAGGGTTGCCAGAGGAATCTGTTTCCATAAAGCAGCAACCGAAACGCCAAACATAGCCGTTGCCGGATTATTCAAAATCGCAAAATCGGTAACTTTTCCTCCCGTAATAACACCTACGATAAACTTTACAAGGCCGTACTGTGGCTGGAACATCCATAACCAGACCAGACCTGAAATAATCGTCGGAACTACCCACGGCACCATCATAATGCTTCGGATAAAACGGGATGCCTTCATATTGGTATTTAAAATCAGTGCCAGAGCCATTCCCAAAACGAACTGGGCAATTACGACACCAAATACAAACACCAGCGTGTTAATCATAGACGGCACTAATTTACCATTTGAAAATAGTTTAGTATAGTTGGCAAAATTATTCCATACCCCTGGTTCTCCAGAAATAATATTACGTACCCGATAGTCAAAAAAGCTTCGATAAATAGAGTCTACTACCGGAACTAAAATAAACATGGTCGTTGTGATGATTGCAGGAAGCAATAACATCAGTGAAAACAGCTTATCTGCTGTATGCCTTTTTAGCTTAAAACGTTTAACCTCTGTATTCAAAACGTTTCCTCCTCTCCCGCCTGGTTCCCATTACTTATTCTCATTATAAACATGGAGACCAGGTCCCCACATTCCTGCCAAATCTTTCTGTCCTCCGCCTAATACCGGCTCTCTGCTGCCATCAATCTCCGGATTGGCATAACGCAAAAACCATGTATCCATACGACGTTTCATTGCCTGAACCAATTCCTGATAATCTTCATTATCAATCAGATTTTTCTCTTCATTTGGATCCTGCTTTAAATCATAAAACTCATCTGGTCCGAACGGACATCTATGAATATATTTATATTCTTTGCTGCGAATCATTCTGGCCGGCCCGTACTCATCAAATACAACTACAGTTCCGTCATTTTCTTGTTTTTCTCCCAGCAGAGATTTTAAAAAACTTTTTCCCGGAAGTCCCTCTGCCTCTGGATTTTCTATCCCCAGATAATCCAGAAGTGTCGGCATAAAGTCATACCCGCTGCACATATCCTCACATACGGTTCCTTCTGCCAAATGACCCTGATGGCTGATAATAAATGGAACTTTTACAGAAGAATCATAAAGATTTAATGGAAAGGTTCCATTTCCCTTTCCCCAAATTCCGTGATGTCCACAGTTGAATCCATTATCACTGGAAAAAATAATCAACGTATTTTCGGTAAGTCCTTCTTGTTCCAGCTTATCTAAAATTCTTCCAACATTCGCATCCATTGCCGTAACTGCTGCAAAATAGCCAATTAAACTCTCTCTTGGCCTGTCATATCCAGAGATTACTCCCAACTTCGCCCAAGGATGCGGTTCCCCCTGTGGGCAGCTCTTAAATTCACAGTTTTCGTAAAGATCGGTGTATTCTTTTGGATGGCAGTCAATCCATGGAGAATGTGGAGCTGTATAATGAACGCTTAAATAGAACGGATGGTCTTTATGTTTTTCATTGTCAATAAACTTTAAGGCTTCATCTGTAATGACATCTGTAATATATTCTTTTTCTTCTACATATCTGCCGTCCCGGATCATCGGAGCATTGTAATAAGGACCGCCGCCTTTCTGATGGGTATACCAAAAGCTGAAACCTTTCTGCGGATGAAGTCCGTCTCCCAGATGCCATTTTCCGCTAAGTCCGCATACATAACCATTCTCTGCTAAAATATCGGTATATCCAGTCTGTCCTTTCAGATATTCAATCGCTGTCTGTGTAGATCCTCCATTGCCTCCGCACAAATAATCATGGACACCATGCTGGGATGGAATTCTTCCTGTCATCAGAGACGCTCTAGCCGGAGAACATACTGGAGAAACACAGAAAAAATTATCAAACCGGATTCCCCGTTCTGCCAATCGGTCCAGATTTGGTGTATGTATCTCTTTATTTCCATAGCACCCAAGTGACCAATATCCCTGATCATCTGTCAGAATAAATACAATGTTCGGCTTGTTTATATGCTTCCCATCCATTTTTCTATCCATAATTTTCCCCCATTGTCTTTCTCTTTTCCCAATTTTTTGACTGTCCTATCCATTCCCTTAATGGGCGGGGACCTTAATTTATGCCCCCGCCCTTCAGTTCAATATTGTGTCTCAGGTTATGGCAGCAACGGCTGTACCGTACTCTTAAAGTTTTCGATTGCAGTTGCTACATCTTCTTTTCCTACAGTAACTGCCTGGCTTAAAGCACACAACTCTAAGTTAAAATCAGACAGAGTTGGGAACTGATATACTGGAACTGCCTTCTCAACAGCCCCCTTGCCGCCCTTTAAGAATTCACTATTTACAACAGCGTCCATATTTTCCATTGCTTTCTTTGCTGGATAAGCAGGAGCAATGTTCGCAATATAGTCATTTAATACTTCTGGAGTAATTACATATTCAATAAATTTCTTTACTGCATCTACTCTCTCTGGTCCATTATCAACTGCTACAAAGCAATGAGACTGTAAAGTGGAAGCTCCGTCACCAGAACCGCCAGATAACGGCATTGCAGTTGCTGCGAAGTTTGCTACTTCTGGATTAATAGACTTGGCGCCATTGTATCCCCAGGTATTATCGTAATACATTGCTACCTGACCTAATGCAAACAGATTTCGCAGATCCTTCGGTTTGCAGTTCTGAGGATTATATCCCAGTTCATCCATCTTCTGAAGCATATTCATAGCATCTGTAAATCCCTGATTGTCTACATTAAACTGATTATTTTCATCAAATACCGTACCGCCAAACGTCTGGGCAAAGGACTGAATAGAAGAACCAATTACAATTACAGAAGCTGTTGGCTGTCCAAATGGATATACCTGATTTCCATCATCTGTAGTCAATGCTGCCAGCTTAGGAGCAATTTCTAACATTTCATCATATGTTTTTGGTGGATTTTCTGGATCTAATCCAGCCTTTTCAAACAAATCCTTGTTGTAGAACAAAACAAATGGAGATACATAAAGTGGTGCTCCGTAAACTTTTCCGTCTACTGAATGGGCTTCCAAAATATTAGGATAATAATCTGCTAAAAATTCCGGACTTAAAATTTCATCCATAGGAGCTGCCAGACCTGCATCTACCAGAGCTGGAATCCAAATCATTTCACTAAAAATGGCATCTACTTTATCGCCGCCGCCTGCCATATTAATAACCTGATTCAAAATCTCACCATAAGGAGCAGAAACCCACTCAATCTTAATATTCGGATATTTTGCTTCAAAACCTTCTTTTACCTCTCCCCAGAATGTATCATATCCTGCTTCCAGAATTGCATAGTTTGCAATTTTTAATGTGATTTCTTCACCAGAAGCGGCCTCTCCACCTTCTGTTTTTGCGCTTTCCGTCTTTGTCTCTCCTGCCGGTGCTGCAGTCGTACTATCTGCGCCTCCGCCAGAACAAGCTGTAGTAAACGCCATAGCAGCCGCTAACCCCAGTGCCAGTAATCCTTTTTTCTTCATAACCCTTCCTCGCTTTCTTAATTGTTTTTAACCCCGATTTTCATCGACGTTATATTTCACACAGAAATTCCTGTGTTTTTTATAAAATATTCTGCCCCATATAATTATCTATGGCTTTTTTCGTGTACACTCGTGTGTACTATTCTGGAAAAAAGTTCTGCTGCAAAACAAATTCCGCAAAATTTATGATACAGCAGTTCCTTTCAATTTAATTTCTTGTGCTGTCTCTCTCTATCAGTGTTGTATCAAAATCCACATTTTCCGGCTGATTTCCACTAATCATCTGAGTCAGCATATCCATCGTTGTCTTAGCAATTTCTGTTTTCTTTAAACTAATAGTGCTCAGTTTCGGAGAGCAGAACCGGCTTATACTGGAATCGTCAAACCCGATTACCTTTATGTCTTCCGGAACCCGAAGTCCAATCTGTACGGCCGCTGTCATAGCAATGCAGGCAATCATATCATTCCGGCCGAAAATCCCATCTACCTGAGAACCTGTCCGGAATCTGCGTTTTACATCTTCTTCCAGTTCTTCCTGACTGCGGCACCCGCAGATAATATTTTCCGGACCTACTAAAAATCCATTGGCCTCCATCTCATCTACAAAACCGCTGAATCGCACATCATCTGGAGGACTGATATGGCCCCTGGCGCTGATCCGGTCAATATAAACAATATTCCGGCAGCCTTTTTGAATCAAGTGGCTAACTGCTGATCTGGCCCCTGTATAAAGGCCTGTTCCTAAATATGCAGCTTTTTCGATTGCTTTCTGATGGCGAAGCCGTCTGAATACCACCACTGGAATCCCAGCCTGGGTAAACTGCTCTACATATTCCGGCGGAAAACTGGCAGAACTGACGATAATGCCATCATATTGTCTGCTGATTACCTGGGAAACAAATTCTTCTGTATTACGGTTTGCGCAAAGAGAAATCAGATAACCGGAATCATATGCATATTTATCCATCTCACTAACAATACTTGCAAAATACTCATTGGTAATGTGATCTGCAATAAACAGAATTTGATTACTCTGCTTGCCTTTTAATGCCCTGGCAATATTATTGGGGCGATAATTCAAAGCCCTGACCGCCTCTTCTACCCTTTTGCGCTTATCCATTGCTACATAACGGTTATTATTAATTACATAGGAAACAACTGTTTCACTGACTCCTGCCATTTTCGCTACGTCTGCGCGGGTAACGCGCTCTTTGTTTTCTGCCATTCTGGCAACTCCTTATATTTCACTGATTCAGATATACACTCGTATGTACTATCTAAATAGTACAACATTCCAGATATTCTGTCAAGTAATTTTGTCGATTTTTCTTAATGTATTTTTTCTATCCATGTACAGACACCTATATTCACTCTTTCGTGGATTGTCCCTGTACACGGATAGAACTTCCCGTTATCCATTTAGGTTTACAATTCAATCACCGGAATCTGAAGCAGCTGACATACCTGTTTTAACTCTTCTGCCACATCTGCCCATACCAGGCTGTAATGATGCGGTACGCCTTCTTCAATAATCTGCTCAATTACTTCCCGAACCGGACGCTCTACCTTCACATTTGCCATGATTCCTCTGGTATAGCGATCCATATCAATTGCCTCACCCTTCATCAAAAACAGCTTATACGCTCCGTCAATGTTGCAGAATCTGGCAATGGTCACATTTCCTGGCTTTAATGCCCCCCAGAATGCAGTTCCCTGTCCTGCCAACGGATGATTTCTCATCAGCAGCTCATATTTTGGATTTGCCAGAGATGGAGCAGCATTTCCGCAGTGCCAGAATGTCATGGTATTCTTCTCTTCGTCGATATTAATCATATCTGTAATAAAGGTGGGAAGTCCGGTCAGATAGTTTTCGGCAATCTGAGCCAATTCTGCATCGACATCCCCCTCGCATCCAATGTGGACGCCGTCATCTGCCAGCCTTCCTAAGACTGCGCATGGAGTAGTATGGAGATTTCCCATCTCTGGCCAGCATTTAATTACTCCATAATCATATCCCTGCGCTGTCATTACTTCTTTTAATGCCAGATAAAGCTTGGAATGGTTTTCCAAATGTCCGTCCGGAAGCGTATCCATATTATAGGTCTTTTCCATCTTCTCCATATCGGCTTTCCATGCTTCTTCCGGAAGTTCTGCCATTTTATCAAAAACTACTTTTAAGTCCGTTTCTTCAATTTTTACTCCAAATGTCCGGCGAATCAAGCCTTCATCAAATGCGCAGTTATAAAATGCAGTCGGCCGGTATCCTAAAAGCCCTAAATTGGTATTTCTCATGGCTTTTACTGTGTGATATGCCAAAATCAGGGAACGAATCTTAGAAGCGGCCCTCTCGTCTTCTTTGCTTCCATATACTGTATGATAAACTGCTCCTAATCTGCGTAAAGATGCGGCATTCATTGTCATGGAACAAAGGGCGTTGGCATAAAGTCTGGTATTTTTTTCAAATGGAACCTCATACGGCGCCCATAAAATAATCGGAATATTTAACGTCTCAGTCAGGTATGCAGCCGCGTCGTCCCCTGTAAACGCACCATATACCAGCACCATAACATCTGCAGAAGCCTGTTTAAATTCTCCTGCAATGGTTTCCAGCGCTTCTTTCGTACAGCCAATCCGGGAAGCCTTTATCACATTGACCTGGGGAAGCTGTTCTTCCAGCCAGGCTCCGTATTCCCTGTCCCGCTGCTCTGGCAGTTCTTTTGGCCAGCGTCCTGAGTAAGTTGTTACAAATCCTACATTTAATTTCCGCTTCATCTTTTTCCCCTCCGTCGAACAACATCATTTTTCTGATGCTGTTATTTGTATTGTACAAGTTTGTCTTTGTAAATACGTGTGTATATAGCTATATTAGCATTATTTGTTGATTTGTCAAGATTGTTTTAAACCAGCATTCCCACTGTTTTTAAAATAATTCCAGCCGCCAGAATCACGCCTACCAGACGGTACATATTCCATTTCCGAATCTTTATCAGATAGAATAAAAGACCTGTCAGAATTACAGCTGCTCCCCCTGGAAAAACGGTATCTGCAATCTCCTGAAATGGAAATGCTGCCAGTTCTATTTTTACGCTGGTAACGACAAGTCCGGCAATAATAGATGTTCCAACCATGCGGGCCGCTCTGGAAATTGGCGTCAAGCTGCCTTTCATTTTATCTGCCAGGGAAGTACTCAGGCGAAATCCCAGTTCTTCGTTTAACAACTTCAGACCTAAAATCAAAGAATTCATTCCCAGTAAAAATACAATAGGGCCGGCAATCATTCCTTTTTGGGCCATTAATGCTCCAATCGTAGAAAATACTGGCGCAAAGCAAAACTGTACCAGGGAATCCCCAATCCCCGCCAACGGACCCATCAGTGCAAGCCGTATATCATTTGTCGCTTTTGCAGGCATTCCTTTATTAAAAGAAACCAGATGGAAACTCGTTAAAATCGGCAAAAAATTCGGATTTATGCTGCAGTACCCCAGGCTGTCTTTTAATTCCTGTCGGAGTTCTCCATCATTTTTACACATCCGCTTTAATGCCGGATATAAAATCTCTGCATAAGCCAGCCCTTCATAGTTCCCGTAATTATATCCATTTTGAAGAAAATAGGCCTTTAGCGCCGTTCTCCTGGAAATACGGCGAAGTTCTTTTTGGGGGATCCGTTCCGAATATTGACTATCTTTTTTTACGAATTCTGATGATCGTTTACCGGTTCCATCGGCGCCTCTTTTCTTTTTTCCAAAAAACGTCGCAAAAACCGCTGCGCCTAAGGCAATCAGGAAAATTACAATTACCGAACAGTTTAAATATGCAGCCAGAACATATCCTAACAGTGCAAACAGTCCAATATCCGGCGTCAGCATGACGCTTAAAATCACTGCAAATCCTACTGCCGGCAGCATCTTCCCCGCTGCTCCCAGGCCTTCCGTCAGCCATGCGGGAATCATCTGGATCAGTGTCTCTAAATTCTGGTTTTGCGACGCAGCTACAAAACCAATGAGAAATCCTGCTGCCAGAAACATCAGGATCGTGCTGTTCGCAAGCAAATGAAATTTTTTGTAATTTCCCTGTTCTACTGCCTGCTCTGCCTTTGGCACCAATCCCGTCGCCACTGTGTAAATTCCTGTAATCACAAATTGAATCAATATGGCAAACGGTATGGAATAAGCCAGCGCCGCATCTGCGTCCATCCCCTGGTTTTTCATTGTAATCGCCAGAATTGCGCCGATAATGCCTGGTCCGGCTGGATTAGGCGGAACAGATCCGCCGGAAGAAACCCCAAATCCCAAAAAGGCCAGTTCTCCTACCGCTCCCATGAGAAGTCCGGTTTCCACATCTCCCAAAATTACTCCAACTCCTGCAGCCATTACCAGACAACGGGTAAAGTATGTCCCCATCAGCATCCCTGTCATGCAAAAAGCCGTCCATACTCCAATCAAAATACATTGAACGAAGGTTATCTCCATCGTCTTATCCCCTTTTCTCCCTTGTTGTACACACGAGTGTATATTGTTTCCTTTTATTTTATCTTAAAACTTTGTTTCTGTCCAGCTTCTACCCTGGTTCCGCCATACTCGCTGGATGGATACTCCTTCGTAAAAACTTCTTCGACAGTTCCAGCCAGTTCAAATCCCTCTTCTAAAGAATTATCAAAGCCATCAAACTGGTACCAGTACAGCTTTCCATCATAATAAACCGTCTGCCGCTGCACTTCATCACTTGGATAGCCAGTTGGCGTCTTTGCAGCAGATTCCGTCCCGGAATGTTTCGGAGTGCAGGCGCAAAGCAGAATTCCAAGTCCAAAAACAGCCAGAATATATGCTATATTTTTCATTCTCTCTGTTCTTTCCTTTTCCTTCATAGTTTGCGCCCTTTCCGGCATCTGCCGCAAGTCCTGTTTTCCTATAATTGCTATTTATCTGACTTCTACCAGCTCAATCTGGAAGTTTAATTCCTTTCCTGCCATTTCGTGATTTGCATCAAAGGTAATGGTATCTGCATCTTTTTCTGTTACCTTTACTGGAAATGGCTGTCCATACTGGTTGGTCAGATATACCTGCTGGCCTACCTCCAGATTTTCAGAGCCTGGAAGCTGTGCAATTTCCACTGCAAATATGGCGTTGGGATCTGCCATTCCATAAGCCTCTTCCGGCATCAAATGGACATCTACAATTTGTCCTACTTCCATATCTGCTACTGCTGCGTCAAATCCGCGAATCATCTGGCCTGCGCCGCAGATAAATTCCAACGGCTCTCCACGGTCATAGGAAGAGTCAAACTGTGTTCCATCATTAAAGGTTCCCCTATAGTGAGTCCGGCAGGTCTTTCCTACATTCCGTCCGCTTAATGCAGGACGGGAACCGCAGGAACCTCCGCAGTGGCCTCCACAGGAATGGCCGTCTTCATGATGGCCGCAATCATGGCCTTCCTCATGGTGGTGATCACAGTTTGCGCCAGTAGATACCAGTTCGCCAGATAAATAGGCACAAACCGCCTGATCGGTGTCACCCTGAGCGCCAGCGCACAGTTCTACTCCTGCTTCTGCAAGGGCTGCCTGGGCGCCGCCCCCAATACCTCCGCAAATCAGTACGTCTACGTCCTGCTCGGCCAAAATACCAGCCAATGCTCCATGACCGCTGCCATTGGAACTAATTATTTCGCTGGAAACCACCTGATTGTTTTCCACCTGATATATCTTAAAAAATTCGGTCTTTCCAAAATGCTGAAATACATTTCCATTATCATAAGTTACTGCAATCTTCATTTATGTCCCTCATCTTCCATATTTTCTAGGGCTTAATGCCTCTCTTTATTATTATCTTGATTCCTGGTGTTCTGTCAATAGTTTTTTTGACAGCAAAAACGCCGCCTGATCATCATCAACTGACAATCAGACAGCGTCTTTTTATAAATTTATAACATTTCTTACAGAATTACCTTTGTCGGGCACTTTTCTGCACACTTGCCGCAGTTAGTACACTTTTCGTAGTCAATGACTGCTACGTTGTTGTCCATGTGGATCGCGTCGAATTCACACTGCTTGGTGCACAGGGTACAGCCGATACAGCCGTTGTCACATTTTGCCTTGACATCCTTGCCTTTATCGTGGGAATTACACTGTACCAGATGCTCTGCATTGTAAGGAACTAAGGTAATCAGACCCAGCGGACACGCTTCTGTACACTTGCCGCAGGCAACGCATTTTTCCTTATCTACGACTGCAACGCCGTCTACAACGTGAATTGCGTCAAACTCACAGGCCTTTACACAGGAGCCATAACCCATACATCCGTAAGAGCAGGCTTTTTCACCAGTTCCAGGAACCACGGATACCTTGCGGCAGTCGTCGATTCCGTAGTAACGGTACTGCATTCTGGTCTTGTCACAAGTACCTTTACACTTTACAAATGCTACTTTCTTTACGCCTGCGCCTGCTTCTACACCCATGATAGAAGCAATCTTTTCTGCTACCGGCGCTCCGCCGACTGGACAGGCGCCTACGTCTGCCTGGCCTGCTGCAATTGCTTTTGCTAAAGCGTCGCATCCTGCATAACCACAGCCGCCGCAGTTGTTTCCAGGCAGCTCGTTTCTGACCAGGATTTCTTTTTCATCTACTTCTACTTTAAATTTTTCACTGGCAACGCCTAACAGCACGCCAATTACAATACCGATAATTCCTACAACTGCTGCTGAGGCAATTACGATTCCGATAATATTCATCCTTCGTCTCCCCCTTTAAATTAATCCGGAAAATCCGAAAAATGCAATTGCCATCAGTCCGGCGGTAATCAGAACAATGGGAGATCCCTGGAAGTTATAAGGAATATCATTGTTCTCAAGCTTTTCACGGATACCGGCTAACATAACAATCGCAATGGTAAAGCCTACGGAAATACCGATGCCGTTTACCACGCTCTCAACGAAATTGTACTCTTTCTGAACGTTGGTCAATGCAACACCTAACACTGCACAGTTGGTGGTAATCAGAGGAAGATATACGCCTAAAGATTCATATAGGGAAACCATATTTTTCTTTAAGAACATCTCCACAAACTGAACCAGAGCTGCGATTACCAGAATAAATGCGATGGTCTGCAGATATTCAAGGTTTAAAGGTACCAGCACATAGCTGTAAATCAGGTTGGTTGCAATACAGGCCAGTGTAATAACGAAAATAACAGCTGCGCCCATTCCGGCGGAAGTCTCTACCTTTTTGGAAACTCCAAGGAAGGGACACAGGCCTAAGAACTGGCTCAATACAACGTTGTTTACCAGGGCGGAACCAATGGCAATCAATAATAATTCTTGCATCTAATCCTTCCTCCTATTCATTCTTCTTAGCAGTTGCTGCTTTTAACTCTGCTTCTTTTGCTGCCAGCGCTGCTTTCTTCTTTGCAAGCGCTTCTTCCTCTGCCTGTCTCTGACGGGTCTCTAAAATATCATGGTTTGCCATGCAGGAAGAACCGCTGCAGTGGGAACAGTCGCCGCCGCAGGCCAGCTTGGAGCCGGATACAGAACCATTGGTAGCGGAAGGAGCTTTAAACTTGTTCTGTAATGCAGTCAGCATTGCCAGTACAAAGAATGCGCCAGGAGCCAGTACAAAAATAGAGATATGGAAGGATTCCGGAATAATGGTCATTCCGAAGAAGGATCCGGATCCTAACAGTTCACGGAAGATACCGATCAGGGTTAATCCTACGGTAAATCCAAGTCCCATACCAATACCGTCAAATGCAGATGCAAGAGGGGTATTCTTGGATGCATAGGACTCTGCACGTCCCAGGATGATACAGTTTACTACGATCAGAGGAATGTAAATTCCCAGCGCATCATATAAGAATGGAAGATACGCCTGGATCAGAAGCTGAACCATGGTTACCAGGGATGCTACAACTACGATAAACGCCGGAATACGTACCCGATCCGGAATAATGTTTCTCAGTGCTGAGATAAGCAGGTTAGAGAAAATCAAAACCGCGGTGGTACTTAAGCCCATGCCCAGACCGTTGACAGCAGATGTGGTAACTGCCAGAGTCGGACACATACCAAGCATCAGGACAAAGGTAGGATTTTCTTTGATAATACCATTGTAAATACGTTCTGTATACTTATTCATCGCGTCCCACCTCCTAGTTCGCTGCGCAGTTATTTACAAAGTAAATGGCTGCATTTACTGCGTTTGTAACTGCCTCAGATGTAATAGTCGCACCGGACATTGCCTGAATCTCATTTTCTGCCGGAGCGCCTGTTTTGGTGACTGCTAAGGTTTCTGCATTCTTTCCGGTAAACTGTCCCTTAAACTCATCGCCGGTTGCATTCATGCCAAGACCAGGAGTTTCAGACAGGGATAAAAACGCAATGCCGCTTACCTTGCCTTCGCCGTTAATACCTACAGAAAGTTTTACTTCGCCGCCAAATCCGTCTTTGGAAGTAGAAGAAACTACATATCCAACTGGATTGCCGGATCCATCTACTGCCTGTGCAGCAGAATCGATGTACACATTGCCGAAGCCCTGAGCCATTAAATCTTCTGCAGAAGCGGCAATTTTGTCTGCCATACCGTCTTCTACGAAATCGCTTGCTTCCGGAAGGACTTCTTTATAGGCTGCAATCTTTGCAGCAGCTTCTGCCTTGGCAATCGGCTCCTTGGTAATACCGTAAACGCCGCCCAGGCACAGACCTGCAATCAGGGTGATGGCAAATAAAATTACCGCGTCTTTCATAAATCCGCCTTTTTTCATCATTATTTGCCCTCCTTTCCAAATGCCTTCGGAAGGGTTACCTTCTCAATTAACGGCACCAGGATATTGCTCAGAATAATTGCATAGGATACGCCTTCTGCAGAACCGCCGAATAAACGGAACAGTCCGGTTAAGCATCCCATTAAAATACCATATACGATCTGACCGTTTGGTGTAATCGGACTGGTAACATAGTCCGTTGCCATAAAGAATGCACCAAAGATTAAACCGCCGCCGCATAAGTGTGCTAACAGGTAGTTCATATCCAGTCCATGACCGCCGAAGATCACTACAAATAAGCTGAAGGAAATCAGGTAAGATGCCGGAATCCGGATGGTAATAACCTTTTTCCACAGCATATAAGCTGCGCCGATTAACAGGGCGATTACAGATACTTCGCCAATGGTTCCTGGAATTTTACCAACAAACATCGCTGCTACGTCTACGCTTCCGCCAGACTTTAACACTGCTAACGGAGTAGCTCCGGTAACGCCGTTTAAGGAAAAGGTAGTCATCTTGCCGGTAAAGGAGATTAACAGGAAACATCTTGCTGCCAGAGCAGGGTTCATAAAGTTCTGTCCTAAACCGCCGTATAACTGCTTTACTACAATAATTGCAAACACGCCGCCAAGCATAGGGATCCATACCGGAATGTCGGCAGGCATATTCAGAGCCAGAATCATACCGGTTACCAAGGCGCTTCCATCTGCAATGGTAATCGGCTTCTTCATGCCTTTTTCATATAAATATTCACTTGCTACGCAGGCTAAAACGGTTCCGATAATAATAACCAGAGCCTTTAAGCCAAATTGATATACACCGAATGCCGCTGCCGGAAGCATGGCAATCGCCACATCGAACATAATGTTGCTAGTGGTTACCTGATCCCTTACATGAGGGGATGAGGATACGTTTAATAATCTGTTCATTCTCTTCCGCCTCCTTACGCTTTCTTTCTGCGGTTTGCAGCTACCTGTCTGCGCATATCCTTAAATGCCTGGGTCAAAGGTCTCTTTGCCGGACAGACATAAGCGCAGCTTCCGCATTCCATACATTCCATACCGTTTAATTTTTCAAATGTTTCACAGTTATTTTTCATAGCTGCATTCATCATAAGCGGAGGAACCAGGTGGCTTGGACACGCAGAAACACAGCGTCCGCAGCGGATACATGGAGTCGGCTCCTGAGCGGCTACCATATCTTTGGAAAAGCAGGTCAAAGCGGAGGAAGTCTTGGTTACGGGAAGATCCAGACTAAACAGGGACTGGCCCATCATAGGACCGCCGGAAATGACTTTTTCCGGATCATTCTTAAAGCCGCCTGCAGCTTCTAACAGTTCCTGGTAATTGGTTCCCAGTCTTACACTGAAGTTTTGTGGATTTACAATGGCATCGCCGGTAACAGTGATAATCTTGCGGATTAATGGGGTCTGCTTGCATACTGCGTTGTAAATGGCAATAACGGTATCAATGTTGTCTACAATACATCCTGCGTCTGCTGGAAGCATGGAAGAATTTACCTTGCGTCCGGTAATTGCATAAATCAAAGAACGCTCGCCGCCCTGTGGATACTTGGTAAGAAGCGGACGCACTTCAATACGGGGTTCATCCTTTACTAACTCTTCCAGTTTCTTAATGCCTTCCGGCTTGTTGTTCTCAATGCCAATCACGCCTTTGGCATTGTCAAACAGACTTAAAATGACTTTCAGACCGCCTACAATCTTTTCCGGTTCTTCTAACATCATGCGGTAGTCAGAAGTCAGATATGGCTCGCACTCTGCTCCATTTACTAAAATGTAATCGATCTTGCTGTCATCCTTTGGTGTCAGCTTTACATTGGTTGGGAAGCCTGCGCCGCCTAAGCCTACGATACCTGCCTCTTTTACAATGCTGCGGATCTCGTCCTTAGACAGTTTCGTATAATCCCTGTCTTCGCCAAAATGTTCAATCTTCTCATCCAGTCCGTCATTTTCTACAATTACGGAAGTTACCATGGTTCCATTCACCATCAGACGAGGCTCTACCGCCTTTACGGTTCCGGATACTGAGCAGATGACATTGGCAGAAATGAAGCCGCCGGCTTCCCCGATTTTCTGGCCGACTAACACTCTGTCGCCCTTCTTTACCAGTGGTTTTGCCGGTGCGCCGATGTGCTGTGCCATAGGGAATACCATCTCTCCCTTGGGAATCAGCACCTGTACTGGCTTGTTCTCAGACATTTCTTTTCCCTCAAAGGGATGAATGCCGCCTTTAAATGTAGCCAAACCCATCAAACTAACCCTCTTTCTATAAACATTTTCCTGAAGCAGAGAATTGCTCCAGTTTATCTTTGCTATTATAACATAATTTGATATTGTATACAATTGTCTTTTCCTGCCGGAACTGTAGCAATTTGTAGGAATTTGCTGTATTTTTTTCCATACATTTTGTGTTTTACTGAAGAATCTCCCGGATTATCCGTTAAATTTTTGACACTTTTCTCTCTTCTATTCCAGACGGAACGATTCACAAAAAAACTTTGTCATTTCTCCCCGTTGATTCCATCAAAGAATTTCCTCTTTTCTTTTTATTTCTGTTTTGTGAAATTATTATCAAATAAATCTTATGAGCTTTATAAGAAATTATAATAAATATTTTCAATTCTGTTCTTCCATACAACCGTTCGATATGATACCATCAAATAGTCTATTAAAATAATCAAAGGAGCGATTTTATGCATCATTCAAATCCCAAAAAACAAAATATAATTGGTCTGGCTGTTATGGCTGTTTTCTCTGTACTGGTAATCCTGGTTTCTACCCCGGCTTATTCTGCGATTCACCGCATGACCAGAGCCGATCTTCCGGAACCGGCCATGAAACTGACCGACGGAACTTATACCTATGTTGATACGGAAGCAGACGAAAGCGGCTTTAAAAACCAGGTATCGTTAACCGTATTTGACGGCTACATTACTTCCATTACCTGGGACTGCATCGGAGCAGACGGCGTTACCAAGCGCCAGCTGACCTTAAACGGCCAGTATACGATGACAGAAGACGGACTCTCCTGGACGGAGCAGGCTGACGCGGCAGCGTCTTATGTCATTTCCAACCAGAGTATTGACGGACTGATTGACGAAAACGGTTATACCCAGGCAGTGGCTTCTGTCAGCATTAATCTGTACGGATTTTATAATGCTGTCAACGACTGTCTTGCACAGGCTTCTAAGTAATTCACTTCTATGGAAAAGAAAGTTCTTGTTAATTATAACTTGCTGCGGATTCTGGCTATTTTTTTCGTCATTGCGACTCATATGCTGGCGGGCGTCTGGATTGCAGACGCCCAGACAGAACCTATGGCATGGCATATACGGGAGATTATCCGCACAGTGACCCTAACCAGCAACGGCCTGTTTTTCATGCTCAGCGGCCGGTTTATTTTAGAAAAATTTGACGGGAATATCCCTGGTTTTTACTGGAAACGTCTGGTAAAAATCGGGATTCCCGCCCTTTTTGTTTCTTTTTTCTATTACGTCCAGAACCATGGTCTCTCCCTCTCGTCTGTTTATGTAAAAGACTTTATCAAAGGATTTTTACAAGCCCAGATCGTTGGATACCTGTGGTTTGTCCTTGCGCTGGCAGGTTTTTATCTGGCAGTTCCCTTTCTCTGGCGTATGTTAAAAGACATGACCAGGCGGGAACTGCGGTGGCTGTTAATCGTCAGTCTGGCTTATTTTGCCATTCAGAACCTATATCAGATTTTTCGCATGGAGCAGATGCTTACCTCTTATATTTTATATAGCTGGGTCATCTACTGCATACTGGGGTTTGTTTTAGACAAGCTGGAACTAAGCCGCTCACAAGTATTCCTTTTTTTAGGGTTGGGCATTCTCGGACTTTTGGTTTCTTCTATTGAAGAGATCTTCTTTACCGGACAGAACCCTGCCCTTTTTAATTATGCACCGTCCATGATTTTTATGTGTATGGCCATTTACCTTCTGGTAACCCGGTATGGAACGATTATTACCAGACATCTGGAAAAACCCATTAATTTTATCAGCAGGTATACGTTTTTTATTTACTTATTCCATGGACTGACGCACAATTTTATTTTTACTTATCTGGTAGAGCCTGGAGTTCCGGGATACGGGGCCTGGCTGCTCCTTTCCCTCCTGTCCTTTTGTTTAGCTTTTGGAATTTCCATTCCCATCTACCATCTGATTTACGAACCTTTGTGCAGACTGCTGTTATCGCTGCCTAAAAGGTTCCAGCACAATTAATTTCAAAAGGTTGGTAACACCATGAATAAAACAAGACCGGCGGCCGCAGATTTAACTTCCGGCCGCCCTTTCACACAGATTCTTTTGTTCTCTCTTCCCCTGGTATTCGGAACATTATTCCAACAGTTGTACAGCTTTGCAGATACCGTAATCGTCGGACGCTTTTTAGGGGTAGATGCTTTAGGTGCTGTTGGAACCACCTATTCCCTCCACTTTTTGACCCTTGGATTCGTCCAGGGCGCCTGCATCGGTTTCGGCATCCCCATTGCCCAGAGCGCAGGCGCAAAATCTCCGGAGCAAATCCACCGGTATCTGTGGAATGGCTTCTGGATCTGCTCTTTTATGGCCTTGCTTCTCACCCTTGTTATGGTGAATGCAGCCTCTCCCCTCCTGTCCCTTATCCACACTCCGGAAACGATTTTTCCAATGGCTGTGGAATATGTTGTGATTATCTTCTGGGGGATTCCTGCCAGTATCTTATATAACTACTCTGCCAGCGCCTTAAGGGCTTTAGGGGACTCCAGACATCCATTTTACTTTCTTCTGTTTTCCAGCGTCTTAAACATTATTCTGGACTACGTACTCATTGCCTGTTTTCATATGGGCGTTGGAGGCGCTGCCTGGGCGACAGTTGTCAGCCAGCTTGTAAGCGGACTTCTCAATTCCTGGTGGCTTCTTTGCAAAACCAGGGAAATCCGGATCAAAAAACAGGAAATGAAACTTTCTAAGTCTCATCTCCTGCGTCTTTGCATCGTCGGCCTCCCAATGGGCTTTGAATATTCTGTTTCCGCCATTGGCGCTATCGTTATGCAGAATGCTATTAATTCTTTAGGAAGTCTAGCCGTTGCCGGACAAACTGCAGGCGAAAAAATCCGCCAGATGTTTACGCTTCCCATGGAAAGCGTCGGAATGGCCATGGCCACCTATGTGGGACAAAATTACGGTGCCGGCCGGATTGACCGGATCAAAAGCGGCATTAAAAGCGGCCTGACCATTCAGGCTCTTTATTGTGTCTTTGCCTGGACTGCCATCTTTTTCTTAAAAGGGGCTTTTGTCCATCTGGTATTAGGCGACGGTTCCCCAGAAGTAACTGCCATGGCAATCCAGTATCTGACCATTATGAGCGCCCTTTTTATTATCCACGGGTCACTAATGATTTTCCGCAATACCCTGCAGGGGCTGGGCTACAGCGTCCACGCCGTATTGTCCGGCGTAGGCGAACTGTTTGGCAGAAGTTTCGGCGGCTTCCTGGCTGTGGCCGGATTTGGCTATACCGCCGTATGTTTTGCCAACCCAATCGCCTGGGGGACTGCCCTTTTATACTGTATTTTCATGGTGCGGCTTATGTTAAAGCGGCTGACCCAAAAAAACTCTGTCTGATTGAATTTAGTCTAACTCCTTCATTCCGGTATACAGCTCGTAGTACCGGCCTTTCATGGCAAGTAGTTCGTCGTGATCGCCCCGCTCGATGATCCTTCCGTTTTCCAATACCATGATGGCGTTGGCATTACGGACCGTGGACAAACGGTGGGCAATTACAAAGGTGGTACGGTTTGCCATAAGCCGGTCCATACCGTGTTCAATGTGTTTTTCGGTTCTGGTATCTACAGAACTGGTAGCCTCATCTAAAATCAGTACCGGAGCTTTGGATATGGCGGCTCTTGCAATGTTTAAGAGCTGCCGCTGTCCCTGGCTTAAATTGGCTCCGTCTCCTTCCAGCATGGTGTCATAGCCGTTTGGCAGACGCATGATAAAGGAATGGGCCGATGCGGTTTTCGCTGCTTCGATTACTTCTTCATCGGTAGCATCCAGTCTTCCATACCGGATGTTTTCCCGGACTGTTCCCGTAAATAAATGGGTATCCTGAAGCACCATGGCAATGTTGCTTCTTAAATTTTCCCTCTTAATGTGACGGATATTGACTCCGTCAATGGTAATGCTTCCGCTCTGAATATCGTAAAACCGGTTAATCAGGTTGGTTATGGTAGTTTTTCCTGCGCCTGTGGATCCGACAAAGGCAATCTTCTGGCCTGGTTTTGCATACAAGCTGATGTCATTTAAAATCACCTTGTCCGGATTATATCCGAAGGTAACGTGATCTAAGATTACATGGCCTTCCATTGGATTTAAAACTGCTGCGTCTTTGTCATCTGCCGGTTCCGGCTCTTCATCCATGACTGCAAACACTCTCTCTGCTCCGGCCAGGGCGGAAAAAATGGTGCTGACCTGCATGGACAGCTCGTTAATCGGTCTAGAAAACTGTCTGGAAAAGTTTAAAAATACCGTCAGACCGCCGACATCAAATCCTTTCAATACGCACAGAAGTCCTCCTACGCAGGCAGTCAGCGCATAATTGACCTGGCTTAAATTGCCCATAACCGGTCCCATAATTCCTCCAAAGAACTGGGCTCGGATCTGGTTTTTCTTCAGTTCATCGTTCAAATATCCGAATTCTTCTTCTGCAATTTTTTCATGGCAAAATACCTTAACTACCTTTTGTCCGGTAATGGTTTCTTCAATATAGCCGTTGACTGCACCGAGAGCCGACTGCTGGGCAGAGAAATATTTCTGGCTTCGCCCTGCCACAAATCCGCCTGCCTTCATCATCAGCGGAATCATAATCAGGGTAATAATTGTCAGCCAGATGTTGGTATACAGCATCAAAGCCAGGGTTCCCACAAGGCTTAAGGCCCCTGCAAACAACTGTACTAAGGTACTGCTCAGCATCTGTCCTACTGTGTCCACGTCGTTGGTAAACCGGCTCATCAAATCGCCGTTGTTGTTGGTATCGTAAAACCGTACCGGAAGTTTCTGCATTTTTGTAAACAGATCTTCCCTTAGCTGTACCAGCGCTTTCTGGGCAATGGTCAGCATGATTTTCGCCTGGAAATAGTTGGCCAGCACTCCCAGCACATAGACAATTCCCAGCACTGCCAGGGCTCTCGCCAGTCCTGCCGCATCTCCCCTGCTTCCGTCTGTGGGCGCAATATAAGTGTTAATGATCGGACGCAGCATATAAGAGCCTGCCAGACTGGCAATGGTATTGATAATTACACAGAAAAATGCAAGTCCCATGCCTAATTTATATTGTTCCAGATAGGACATCAGACGCTTTACTGTTGCTTTGGTATTCTGGGGCTTTCCCACCATCCTTTGTGCTCCATGTCCGTGTCCTCTTGCTCCCATGGCTGACTGTGAGGCAGATACATTGTTTCCGTAACGCCGTTTCAGGCTTTCTACTCTTTTCTGATCCATCATGCCATCACCTCCTGAGCCTGTGTTTCTTTTTCTTTATCCCTCTGGGAATAATAAATTTCCTGATAAGCAGGGCTGTTTTGAAGCAGTTCCTGATGGGTTCCGATTGCTTCGATTTTTCCATCGTCTAGTACAAGAATCCGGTCTGCATTTTCTACGGATCCGATTCTCTGGGCAATGATGATTTTCGTAGTGTCTTTCAAAGAAGTTTTAAAGCATTCCTGGATTCTGGCTTCTGTAGCAGTATCTACCGCGCTGGTGGAATCGTCTAAAATCAAGATTTTAGGCTTCTTTAACAAGGCTCTTGCAATACAAAGTCTCTGTTTCTGTCCTCCGGACACATTGACGCCGCCCTGTCCCATCTCTGTTTTATACCCTTGTGGGAAGGACGTGACAAATCCGTCTGCCTGGGCGCTGTCTGCTGTCTGGCGGAGTTCTTCTATGGAAACGTCCTCATTTCCCCAGCGCAGATTTTCTTCAATGGTTCCGGAAAACAGTACATTTTTCTGCAGAACCATGCCTACGCCTTCTCTTAAGTGTTCCAGAGAATAGTCTTTTACATCTATTCCGTCTACTAATACCCGTCCGCCAGTCGCATCATACAATCTTGGAATCAGCTGTACCAGACTGGTTTTTCCGCTTCCCGTTGAGCCGATAATGCCAATGGTCTCGCCTGGATTGGCGGTGAAGGTAATATGTTCCAGAACCATTCCCTTTTCTTCTTCGCCATAATGGAAACTGACGTCCTGAAATTCTACTTTACCCTTTGTAACCAGCGCATCTTTTCTTGCTGCATGGTCATCAGTTAAATCAATCTCCGTATCCATAACTTCATTGACACGTTTTGCAGATGCCATGGCACGGGAACTCTGGAGAAATACCATAGAGAGCATCATTAAAGACATTAAAATCTGGACAATGTAGGTAGTAAATGCAGTCAGATCGCCTACCTGCATGGTACCGCCGATGATCATGTTTCCACCGTACCAGACAACTGCCAGGGTGGTAATATTCATCGCCAGCATCATAACCGGCATGGTCGCAATTACAATGTTCATCGCCTTTAAGCTCTTGTCCATCAAGTTACTGTTGTTTGCGGCAAACTTCTCTTCCTCATGGTCTTCTCTTACAAAAGACTTAATCACACGGACATTGGTTAATGCCTCCTGAATCCCTGAGTTTAACTTATCGATGGCCTCCTGCATGACCTGGAATCTTGGAAATGCTGTTCTTAAAATCACAACAATGGCCGCGGTCAGAAGCGGAATGACCACCAGAATCACCAGAGCCAGCTTTGCATTCATCACAAATGCCATAATCAGAGCGCCAATCAGCATTCCAGGCGCCCGTAACATCATACGCAGCGCCATCATAATCACATTCTGCATCTGCTGGATGTCATTGGTCAGACGGGTTACTAAAGAACCAGTGCTGAAATCATCAATATTTTTAAAGGAAAACTGCTGAACCTTAGCAAATACGTCTCTTCTTAAATCGGTAGTAAAACAAATAGACGCTTTTGCTGCAAAATATGCAGCTCCGATTCCTCCGCCTGCCATTACTAAGGCTGTTAATACCATGGCGATTCACATCCAGATAATGTAACCCATATCCTTGTCTGCCACACCGTTATTAATAATCAAGGACATCATTTTGGGAAGCGCAATCTCTCCTGCCACTTCTGTCAGCATTAAAATCGGGCCGCATATAAATGCGCTTTTATACGGCATAATATACTTTTTGTAGCGTTTCAAGCTAATTCCTCTCTTTCTGTCTTCATATTCTGTCATTTTAAAATCCGTTCCAGATTTTCCCTGACCTGCTCTAAATACCCCATCAGATTGCTGAAATCCTCTTCTGAAAATCCGGAAAACATCTCTTTTTCCACCTGTCCAAAAATGGACTGGCTGATATCCACAATCTGCCGGCCTTTTTCCGTCAAATCAATCTGATTATACCGGTTATCCTTTTCATCTACCTCCCGAAGGATATAGCCTCCTTTTTCCAATTTTTTCAAGGAAACGGCAATTGCCGCTGTCGATACTTTGTACTGCTCTGCAATTTCCTTCTGGGAGGCATTGGGATGATCCGCAACATACATCAGAATCTGGTGCTGGCTCCGGTATACTCCAGTATTGCTGAACCGGCGTTCCAGGACTGTGCGGTGAAGTTTTACAATTTCCATATACTTCCATATGCACTGGTGACTGGCCGACGCTTCCTCTCCCTGATTGGAATCTTTGTAAGGGGTTGTCATAACTGCTCCTTTCTATCTACTAGTTAATCATTAATTCAAAAACTATTAATTAGTTAATCGTCAGTATTATAATCTGATTCTTTTGAAATTTCAATATAGGAAATTGTGAAATTTTTGTGAAATGCAAGAACGGAATAATGGCCGCAAGATGGCTTGGCCGCAGTTTTATAATGCCGAGAAGTGTCGTTCGATTGGATCTTGTTACCTTCCCCTTCCAGTACTAAACTTTAGGTATCAGGAAAACCTTCGCTGGCAGCTTTTCTGAATGACTGACAGCGCAAAATCGGGGATGCCTGCGGTTTCATCCCGCCTGACATCCCCGATTGTAAAAACTTTTAAATCTGTAAGTTTCCTTCCATTTCCGCATAGTCTACGGTCATGTTTCTTCCATCCTTCATTTCCAGGGTTATAGGACCGTAACCGCCGCAATTTTCCGGATCGGTATAAGAAATCTTCTGAATACTGAAAAGTTCATCTTCTGTAAATTCTTCAAAACTTTCTCTGGTAAGAACCTGACTGATAAATACAAATGGTTCATATGCGTACAGCTCATTTCTGGAGGCCTCAGCCACAATTACCAGGCTGTTTTCAGAATCTGGATTTGTATCTTTGCTGGACACAACCCGAATAGTTTCCCATCCGGCAAATACGGTCATTGCCATCTGTTTTTCTCTTCCCTGAGAATCATGGCCTTTTAAAAGAACTGCTTTTGCTCCGTCTTTTTCCAGTTCCCGTACTGTTACGTCTCCCATATCCGGAAATCCGTAGGAACCTAATGAAATGGTAAGTCCTGCTTTATAGGTACGGAATTTATCCACACGAACCAGACCTTCGGCTACTGGAAAATCAGCCAGATCCATCACGTGCATCCAGTGACATTCTTCTTCATTGTCATAATGGAAGAAATTTCTTCTATACAGCACGCCGTCCCTGCTGCCATGCCACAGCAAAGCGTTTGGACGTCTGTCAAAATCAAAAGCAGTATCATGGATCACATACATCTGGGATTCCTGGTGTCCTTCCAGACTGGCTTCCCATGGATATTTGGTACTATAGCTTAATTTTGCATAGCAGCACAGGCCGTTGTTGTCATCCCGCTTCCGGATGACCTTTCCAGTGCGCAGTTCTGTAGTCCCATTATCCTTATGATTGGCCATACAAAGACCAGGGCCGTTTAATACTGTCTCGGCAGTCTCTCCTTCTTTCATCTCATCCCAGACGCCGTTTTCCTCTTTTGCTGTCCAGAATGGATGATCTTCCGGCAGATGAAGGCACATAAAAGCTTTTGCCAGCCAGAACGGGCTCTCCGCACAGCTATATCCCTGCACCAATGGAAGGAAGGATTTGTAAAATCCCAGAGTCGGCACTCCCTCATACATCAAGTCATCTCTGCCCAAGAACTGCATCAGGGCTCCAGAAGAAATTCTTCTTGCAAGTCCTGGGTTTGCAGTATGGTTTTTCAGGAACAAATTACCGTCAAAGCTGGATGTTGCCGCATTCCGGTAAATGTTGCTTCTTCCCCACATATTTACCCAGCCGTCCGCATCAAACATCTGAGGATAGGTTTCCATCAGCTTGTTGGAATTTTTTTCAAACTGTGCAGCCAGATATGGCTCGTTTTCATAACCATACCACAGACACCAGATTGGAGCGTAAACCTGGAACGCCCATGCAGAATAATAATCCATTGCATGACCATCCCGATACCAGCCGTCTCCAGTATAATAATTTAAAATTACCTGGGCATGATGACGCATAATGTCCTTATCAATTGGATAACCATTCATATGAAGGAAAGCCAAGTCCAGCATATTAAACAAACGCCAGTTCTGAGGCACTGTATTTTTGTGGGCATATGGAGTAAGGAAGTCTGCAATCACATCCTTTTCCTCTTTGGTATAGGTATCCCAGATCTCTTCTTTACACATCCACAGGCAGATTACCAATGCGCAGGTCTCAACCGTCTGCTGATAGGTATTTAAAGTCTGCTTCGACTCTTCGGTCTCTACCATTTCGTCATACCCCAGTACATAATTGGGATCCCCTGGGGTACAAGCTTTTAAAATCTGTTTTTTATAATACTCCCTCAAAGGCATTCCCGCCACTTTCACATCTTTTTCAATATGGATTAAAGGAGCGGCTAAAAAGAAGCTTCTTGCCAGACCTTCAAAAATCTCAGCCTGGACTTTCCATGCCGGCGTATGGGCATTGGGATAGGTAATTTCGGTCTCATAACGAGGTACGATTACCGGATCCTCTATGCTCTTAATATGCTGGAAAATCCCCTCCAGCATATATTTATCTGCATCAATCCAATGTTTTCTGGTAAGTCCGGTATATGGGCTCAACTGATAATCCAAATTTTTCGGTTCAAATTTCATGGCTGTCCTCCATTACCAGTAGATCTTCCAGTCTGGTGTCAGAACTCTGTGAAGTGCTTCCATATAGAAGTAATCTCCCCAGATTACACATTCGTCTACACCTTCCGGAGTGCAGGTGTTGTATGGCGTCTTTTTGGAATACGTTCCATGAAGCAGCTGCCCGTTGCTCTCCTTGCTGTCTTTTACTGCATAGGAATCAATCATTGCCTTTATTAGCTTCTTTGCAATAGAGGTATAGTAGGCCGCATCCTCTGCTTCCATATATTTGCTCATTTCCAGCATACCGCAGGCTGCAATGACTGCAGAAGAAGAATCTCTCGGTTCTTCATCGCCTTCTCCAAAGGTCAGGTCCCAATATGGACATAAATCAGACGGCAGATGCTCTAAGAAATATCTGGTCACTCTCTTGAAATACCCAATATATTCTTTTCTTCCGGTATAGCGGTAGCCAACAGCGGTGCCGTATACGCCCCATGCCTGTCCTCTTGCCCATGCAGATCCGTCCTTATATCCTTGACAGGTTGCGCCATGATCTGGAGCTCCGGTCTCTGGGTTCATAAAGAACGTATGCCAGGTAGAATCGTCCTCGCGGATTACATTTGCCAGGGCGGTATGAATATGCTTTTCTGCAATCTCCCTGTATTTTGGATCGCCGCTTTCCTCTGTTGCCCAGTAAAGAAGCGGTAAGTTCAACAGACAGTCAATAATAAAACGGTAGTTATCTTTTGCCCCCATGGTTCCCCATGCCTGGATAAATTCCCCTACTGGCTGGAAACGGCTGATTAACTGATCGGCTGCTTTTAAAGCTGCTTCTTTTCCTTCTTTTGAACCAGTCAGCTTATACGCTGCCACACAGGATGGACTGTAAAGGAATCCCATATCGTGATGATCTACTTCTACGTGATTGAGGATTCTCTCCATGAAAGAAGTCACCTGAGCGTCTCCTGCCTTACGGAATGCTTCTTTCTGGGCTTCATTCCCGGCATTTTCGTAAGCCAGCCAGATTTCTCCGGTCCAGAATCCTGTCGTCCAGTTTACATTTGCCCCTGGTTTATAAAAGTTACCAAAGCTGTTTGCGCCAGGAAATTTGTCGGTAAATTCCGGAAGATTTTTCTCCACCTGGGATACGGCAAATTTCATTGCCTCTCTCATCTCTGCTTCATTAGCTTCCGGATAGTTTGCAAGATCTTCCATTTTGATCCATTTGCTCATAGGTCTTTCCCCCTGTATTTGGATTATTTGTAGAACATTTTTTCATTTCTTCCTAAATTTATCACAAAATCCCGGCTTTTTACATATATAATTTTCTATATTTCTTGTTATTTTTTACTCTCTTTGGAAAGGAACCGGTCAAAAAGAGCTTTCTTTCCAATGATGAATGCGCAGACTGCGCCAAAAAGTTCAGCTGCTGGAAAAGACAGCCATACTCCATCCAGACCGATTGCGGCAGCTAACCCGAATGCAAAGGCCGGTACAAATACCAGCTGACGCAAAAAAGTAATAAGAAGGGAATAAATTCCCTGGCCAAACGCCTCAAAGGTACCGGAAAGCACAACTGCAAAAGTTGAAAATACAAAGCTGACACTGATAATTTTCAAAGCTGAAACTCCCATGGAAATCATCGCCTCTTCCTGGCTGAATACCTCCATAATCGGCCGACCGAATCCGATAAACAGCAGCATTCCGATTACCATTATCGCACCTACAATGTTTAAAGAAGCTTTCATTACCTGACGAATCCGTTCTTTGTTTCCTGCTCCGTAATTATAGCTGATAATTGGCCGCATTCCCTGAATCAGGCCGGAAGCCGGCATATTGACAAAGCTCTGAAGCTTAAAATAAACGCCGAATACCGCAACTGCGGTCTGGGAGAACTGCATAAGCAGGCCATTTAAAATTCCGACCAGAGTAGACGGCACTGCAGTTACAACAGCAGATGGAATGGCAATCATATAAAGTTCTTTTACTTTTCCTTTTGAGAAACGGAAATTTTTCCAATCTACCTTTACTGGAAGGTGACTTTTTCTCAGCCAGATAGCGGCTAACAGGCAGGCGCTCATCTGTCCGATAATCGTCGCAATTGCCGCGCCCTGTACCCCCATTGCAGGGATTCCAAAATAACCAAAAATAAAAATGGGATCCAGCACGATGTTAATAACAGCTCCTACTGCCTGAAGAACCATCGGAACCACCATATTTCCTACTGCCTGAAAGACTTTTTCGATTGCAATGTGAAAAATGCTTCCAAAAGCAAGGCAGATAACAATACGGCAGTAATCCGTTCCCCACTGGATTACCTGACTGTCTGTGGTAAACATCTGGATAAATGGCCTGGTAAAAAACAGTCCCAGAATCACAAACAGCAGAGAGTGAAACCCTGCTAACAGCATTCCATGAGAAACGCTGGAATTGGCTTCTGCTGTCTTTCCTGCCCCCAGATTACGGGCAATGCTGGCATTCATGCCGACGCCTAGTCCTACTGCCAGAGCCAGTACCAGATTCTGCATCGGAAATGCCAGCGAAACGGCTGTCAGGGCATCTTCTCCCAGCTTTGCTACGAAAATACTGTCCACTACGTTGTACATTGACTGAATCAGCATAGAAATCATAGGCGGAAGCGACATAGTAATCAGCAATGGGTAGACTTTTCTTGTTCCCATTGGATTCGCCTGGGCATTTTGGTTCATAATCTTTTTTCTCCTTTCATCAAAAAAAGGCTGTAGATTGTGTACCATTTAAATCAGAAACGGTATAAATCTATAGCCTTTTAAAAGCGGTTTATTTATTTTAACTGAATGCTACTGGATTTTAACACTCATTTTCCTGAATGTCAAGTACGTTCGTCTTGTTCTTCAGTACCCCCCCCCTTATTTTTCGGTTTCTTTTTTCCTGATACATATTTTCATCTGCAAGATGCATCAGAAGATGGTAATCCTGTCCATCCATAGGATAAAATGCACAGCCTAATGAAAATTCGATTTTTTCACCAGCTTTCGCTTCTTTTGAGGTAAACGGCTGCCCTCGCTTTTCCTTAATCCTCCCATTCAGCAGCGATGCCTGCAGGAACAGATTCTTCCACAGCCTGATAGGATGAATAGTGATAAAGGAATACTGCAAATTCATCTCCTCCAAGCCTTGCACAGACTGCATTTTCGCCGACAGCTTCTGTTATTACCCCTGCAATCTCTTTCAAATACTCGTCTCCGGCAATGTGGCCGTAAATATCATTAATCCTTTTTAGTCCGTCTGCATCCAGCATAATCATCATGCCATAGTTTAGGCCTGGTTCTGCAAACAGTTCTTCCAGCTGCTCATTAAATCCTCTCCGGTTATACAGACTGGTCAGAACATCCCTGTTATTCTGCTCTCTCAGCATATGGATCTCTTCCCACCAGAGAGAAATATCCGTAACATAATAGGTAATACTCTGTTCATCTGTAATTTTTTCGATACGAAGATACACGATTTTGCCGTTCTTATTATATTCGCAGGCATCCTCCTGCTTTCCATTTATCTGTTCATACGTTTCTTCTAATAGCTTTTTTACATTTTTTACGGTTTCTTCCCAGGGTTCTGTTTCCGAATATTCGATTCCCAGAATGTTCAGCAGACGTTCATTTACAAACGCTTTTTTGTAAAAGGTATTGTACTCGAAAATACCAATCGGGAGACGCCCCTTGTCAATCACATAGGATAATTTACTCCAGTTTAACCGGATACTCTTCATTAATTGATTGATGTAAAAAATCAAATCATCAAATTCACTAATTCCGGTTTTTAGCGTAATACTCTCCAGATTGCCATTTTCAATTTTTTTCAGACCATCTACAATCTTTCTCAGATTGTCGGACAGTTTTTTGTTTACATACCAGGTAATCAGTCCGATTACAATTGTCGCAGCAGCGAAAATATAAATCAGCACAAACAGCGTGGATGTTATGGTTTCCTTCAAAGGGTATTTGGAATTATAAGTGCGAAGCAGAATATATTTTCCATAGTCCTCCTTGTAAACGCAGTATAATTCCCCCTCTATTTGATAATGGAATCCATCGGGCGACAAATCTTTCACTTGATTTTTAAATCCATCGCTGACATCCATTCCCACCCGTTCTTTCTCTGTAGATGCAATAATCTGCTGCAAGTCCCGATCTACAATGTGAAGAGAGCCCTGCAGACCCAAAGGAAACGCAGAAATCAATTTGGTCAGAGATCTTTCCTGGATTTCTTTGAGGAGTCTTTCTGGCTCCACGCCAATCTGCACAATTCCGCTGCCGTCTTCCAGCCAGACTGCCGCATACTGCATTTCTTTGTTTTCTGCAGTATTCGGCGTAATATCCTGGCAAAGCTTCATGGAATGGTCTTCCAGCATCGGCAGGAAAAATTCCATCTGTTCTCCAGAATGAAATGTATATCCATAGTATTCCGGATGGGTTCCGAAATAAATCTCTCCCTCTGGAGTAAAGTAATGGAGTTCTTCTACATCCAATTTTTCAGCCAGTTCCCTGGTATGCTCCAGATTGGATTTCACAGATGGATAATGCTCTACAAAATAAGCTGCCATTTCGGCTGATTGGATACACTTTTGAGAAAATTCCTGCCTGGTCTGTTCTAAATCCCATTCGTTAATCTCGATCAGCTGTTTTAGCTGGCTGAACACTTCATAGGAGCTTTCCCTCTGTCCTTTATGCTGCATAGAAAGCTGCAGCCAGATATTAACAGGAAGAATCAAAATAATCAAAACCAGCGTCATAATTTTTGCCATTCTGGGAAGGGTCTGTTTAATACTGCTCTTTTCCATACTCATCCCTCCATATTTCAAATTCACCTACTGTTACTGGTTTGGAATATACATATCCCTGAATCAGATCGCATCCCATTTCCTGCAATGCTGCAACCTGTTCTTTGTCTTCAATCCCTTCTGCTACCACACAAATCTGTAAACTATGGGCAAGGCCGATAATCGTTTTCACGATCTTTCTGGATTTTTCACTTTCATTCATAAAAAAGGTTCTATCCAGCTTTAATGTATCAATCTCAAACTCCTTTAGTAAAGAAAGACTGGAATATGCTACTCCAAAATCATCTAATGCCACCCGAAATCCACAGGCCCGAAAGTTATTTAAGATTTCATTGACCATCGCTGTCTGGTTTACATCCATAAAAACAGTCTCTGTCAGTTCAATTTCAATGATTCCATCTGGAATCTGATACCGTTCTTTTATCTCCTTGTACTTTTTCCAAACATTCACTCCAACGCTTTTTAAATGAAAACGGGAGATATTTACAGAAATTCTGGATACATTTTTCTTCTCATGGATCCATCGGGAAACCAGACGGCAGACTTCTTCAAACACATATAAATCCAACGTACAGATTTTCTCACTTTTTTCAAATAACGGGATGAACTGGGCAGGCTGAATCAGTCCCCGCTCAGGATGCAGCCAGCGAACCAGAGCTTCTGCCTGACAGATTTCCCTGCGTGATATGGCGGCCTTGGGCTGAAGGTAAATTTTAAATTCCTGATTTTTTATAGCTTCTTCAAACCGATGATTCAGCTGAATTTCTTCATCTATTTTTCTTTGAGTCTCTTCATTATAAAATTCACAGACATTTGTTCTCGTATTCTGCTTTTCTGCATAAGATGCATTGCTAAGAGCCAAAGACATCTCCTTAGATGTGTCCATCCTGCAGCACCCAATGGTAAAATTCAGAGTGTAACGGCCAAAGGTCTGGCGAATGGTATCGTTCATCATTCCAATCATATCTGCTACCCGTTCTGCAATGCACGGATCCGAATTTTCTTTTAAAAGCACCATAAAATGGTCCATATTGCTCCGGCATACCAGCTCGCCCTGTCTTAGCTTTCCAGACACGATGCTGTAAATGAACTTCAGGGTTCTGTTTCCTGCTTCTTCTCCCCACAATTCGTTAATATACCGGAAATTACAGACATTCAGGCAGACAATGGCATAGTTTTCCCGATTATTTTTATTCATGTACGAATTTCCAAGCTTCAAAAAGCCGACCCGGTTATAGCCGCCCGTTAATGGATCTTTTAAAAATATCTGCTCTCTCTTCTCTGCATTCCTTTTTAAGAAGTAAATACACGCAGCCAGAATCACAAGTTCTGCCAGAATCAGTCCCAAATAAATCCGGATATATCTGGACATCTGACGCATCAGATTATCGAGATGAATTAATGAAATCTGGATCCATTCCGTCTGTTCAACCGGCTGGGCACAGGCAAATTTTTTGCCAATTTTAATATTTCTTTTATAATCTGTTTTTTTCAGTTCTTCTAATAATTCTGGAATCTCCTGTCTCTGAATAATGGAATTAACTCCCTGTTCCAGCATCAGGATTTCTTCTTTTTCCGGATCCAGTAAGATGCGGATTCCTGTTTTCCAATTATCCGATTTTTTAACCAAGGAATGGAGTTCCCGATAGCTCTGAGCTCCAATTACTACGCTCTCTGCCTGCCCATTTTTCCAGACTGGTGCAGAGAAAAGAATACTCTTTTCTTCCAGAAACGACACCATCGGTTCCGTCCAGATTTCCGGATTTTCCTCTATCCACTGGGTCAATTCAGAACCATCTCCTAAAATTTCCAGACGGTTATCTGCTGTTTTTGTGAGTACAACCAGATTATACAGTTCCATTACATCCGCTTTTCTCTCAAGCAGTTCTTCTGTCAGAAGAAATTCTGGCATACGGCTCAAAGAATCTGCAAAATCTGTGACAAATTCCTGTCCTGACTCTAATTGAACGGAAATATGATTTGATAACTGCTCATTGTTATTAACAATATACTGCTTTTCCAAATCTTCCATTTTATCATTTAATACCATTGTATTTCCAAAAAAGCCGATTACAATAAAAAATACGGATATGATTGCCGCCCATGCAAAACCACTCTGCTTTTTTACATATTTCATAGTCACCATTTTCCCGCTGTTTTGTTTTGCAAAACTCTTTCTTTTACTATAGCATAAGGGGGATTTTAGTCAATATCTGTATGGAAGATCAATATAACAAAAGGGAGTGTATCCACCCCCCTTTATACAATTTTAAATTCTCTGCTTCATCCAGCAGACTGCGTCTCCAATGACTTCGTCCCTACAGTATTCATTAAAAATTTCATGGAAAAGACCGCCGTAAATCTTCATCTGTTTGTCTTCCGATGCCGCGGTCTTAAAGAACTGATAGGTGTCTTCCACGCTTACCAGACCGTCTTTCTCTCCATGAAGCATCAGTACCGGATAGGCAAATCCAGCTTCTTTTTCTTTGAACCACTCCAGTCCATCACAGATTGCATAACATAATCCAGTGGTAAACGTCTGGGTATTATATGGATCTTTTCCATACCAGTCCACAACTTCTGCGACTGAGCATACGCCTGCGCCCAGCTGGTTTGGAAGTTTCGTATGAGGATCCAATCCCTTTTCTACGCTCCTGATTAAATTGCCGTTGTCATGGGTCAGCGCGCCGCTGGTAATGATTCCTTTCAGCTTTTTATCCGGATATTTGACTCCATATAGGGAAACTGTAAAGCCGCCCATGCTGTGTCCCAGCAAAAATACCGGTACATCCGGATTTTCTGCAATGGCCATATCTACGACCACATTGGTATCATCTAACAGCTCGTTAAAATCGGAATAGTACGTCCTCTCTCCCTCAGATCTGCCATGTCCCCGATGGTCGAACCGGTAGGTTCCGATTCCGGCATCATGGAACAGTCCTGCCAGATAATCGTACCTACCCTGGTGTTCGCACAAACCATGCACAATAACTGCTACAGCCTTCCGGTTTTCTGGAACTTCTTTGTTTAAATACAGTTTCATGCCGTCAAATGAAGTAATCATTTCTCCCATAATGTAACCTCCTTTTTGATAAAAACCCCCGTTTTTCTTTATTATAAATCGTCCATTTTCCATAGTCAAACGTATTTGAAAAATTTCCGTTTCCAAGAAAAAAATAGACTTTTCTCCTGATTTATGATAGAGTAAATCAACTATTTTAATCAAATAGATTCATCAAATAGAAAGGATTTTTTATGGGTTTTCAAATTGAGACAAATATTTCTGCTCTGACGGTATTTCTTCAGGGACTCATCAGCTTTTTATCCCCCTGCGTTCTTCCCCTTCTTCCCCTATACCTTGGCTATCTTTCATTAGGCGCCAAAACGGTAGACGAAAATGGGGAAACCCATTACCGTCAGGGAAAAGTGCTGTTTAATACGTTGTTTTTTGTAATTGGAATCAGCTTTACCTTCTTCCTCTTAGGCATGGGTGCAAATGCGCTGGGGCATTTCTTTTCTGACTATCAGGTATGGATTTCCAGAATCGGCGGCCTTCTGATTATCCTTTTCGGCCTGTTTCAGTTAGGGGTATTCCGGTTCCGTTTTCTATCTTCGGAGAAGCGGGTTTCTCTCCCATTTGAGAAATTAGGACATGGCCCTCTTTCTGCCCTGCTTTTAGGATTTACCTTTAGTTTTTCCTGGACGCCATGCGTCGGTCCCGCCTTAGCGACTGTTTTATTAATGGCTACCAACTCTGGAAACACTGCTGCAGCTTTTCTGTTAATCGGGGTTTACGCAGCTGGTTTTTGTATTCCATTTCTTCTGGTCGGATTATTTACTGCCAGACTTTTAGATTTTTTCAAAAAGAACCGGAACGTGGTCGCTTATACCACAAAAATCGGCGGTATTCTGATGATTCTTATGGGTTTTCTCATGCTTACGGGATGGCTTGGCGGAATCAGCGCAGATCTTGCAGGCCCTCCTGCCGCGCCTCAAACCAACGAAACTGTTATTTCTGGTGAGAGTGCTCCTGCTGACAGCAGTATCCCTGATGATAACAGTGTCCCTGCCGACCATGGTGCTTCGTCTGAAACACCGGCTCCAGACGATTCTTCTGCCCAGACGCAGGAGCTTCCTGATGTACCAGATGTTACCCTGACGGATCAGTATGGCAATACCCACTCTTTTTCCGACTACAAGGGAAAAACCATATTTTTGAACTTCTGGGCGACCTGGTGCCCGCCTTGTCAGTCCGAAATGCCGGATATCCAGGCTTTATATGAAGACTGGGGAGAAAATACAGAGGATCTGATCGTTCTTGGAATGGCCGCCCCCAATTCTGGAAAAGAAGGAGACATTGCGCATATTACCGCCTTTCTGGAAGAAAACGGCTACACGTTTCCGGTATTAATGGATGAAACCGGACTCTGGTTCTATCAGTTCGGCATCCGCTCCTTTCCTACCACATTTATGATTACTGCCGATGGAAAGATCTTTGGATATGTGCCAGGAGCACTGAATCGTCAGATTATGGATGATATTGTCGAACAGACCATGAACAGCGGATCAAACGAATAAAATAGAATTTTTATGGGAAGTATTTGGAGCCGGACATAACAGTCCGGCTCCAACTCTTATAAGATTGAGTTCCTTTTTTTTAAAGTTACTGCGGTAATTTCATGTCTTTTGGAATTGGGCAGACATAAGTTTCCCCATTCATCATTTCATCAAATTCCGCTTTTGCTTTTGCCCGCAAATCTGGATCTTCTGCCAGGCGCACACCTGCTGCTGCCAACGTTTTTGCTGCATAAATCATGCCTTTTAACCCAATGGAACCTCCTGATGCAGAAGTAATCTGCCAGCTGTGTCCAGGTGCTCCAAGGCTTGTCGTCGCAAAGTTTGACATTGCAGTCGGGACAATATGGGCAACATCTCCTACGTCTGTGGAAGCATAAACAATCCCTTCTTGTACCGGCGCAATTCCCGTAAATAACTGGGTGTCCGGATCTAGTTTCAGCTTTTTTACCACATTCTGCCTTTGGACCTCTACCGGCTCATTCATGGCTCTGGCCCACTCGATTTCTTCTTCTGTCCACGGCTCCTGCCCAATTTCTTCCATGGTCTCTCTCATCACACCAGCTAACACTTCATTTCCGACCATTGGATAACATCCGCCCATATATTCGATTTCCAGTTTCGTTTCCGTCATCATGGCTGCGCCTTCTGCTGCCTTTACCAGACGGCTGTATACTTCTTCTACTACTTTTCTGTCTAATGCCCTGACATAGTACCAGACCCCTGACTTATCCGGCACAATATTCGGCGCTCCGCCGCCATTTAAGATCGCATAATGCAGACGCACCTGGGGGCTTACGTGTTCTCTCATAAATTCTGCCGCCATATTTAACAGCTGGACTGCATCTAATGCACTGCGTCCGTTCCACGGATCATTTGCGGCATGAGATGTTACCCCTGTATAATGGAATTTTACACTGCTGCAAGCGCTCATAAGAGAGATATTGGCCTGATTAATCGATCCTGGATGCCAGGTCAACGCCAGATCCAGCTCAAAAAAGCAGCCTTCTCTCGCCATAAATGATTTTCCACACAGCAGTTCTTCTCCAGGACAGCCATAAAAGACAACCGTTCCTGGCAGCCCTTTTTCTTCCAATTCTGCCTTCATTCCAATGGCTCCTCCTGCTGCAGCAGCCCCCAGCAGGTTATGGCCGCATCCATGACCGCAGGCTCCTTCCATAACCGGTTCTTTCTGTCCGCTTACCTTCTGGCTAAGTCCTGGAAGCGCGTCGTATTCTCCTAAAAATCCAATAACCGGATGGCCGGATCCCCACTCTGCCCGGATGGCAGTAGGCACTCCTCCTACTCCGACTTCTACTAAAAATCCAGCGTCTTCTAAGACCTTTGCAGTTTTTTCACAGGCAATTTTTTCTTTAAAACCGCTTTCTGGATATTCCCAGATTTCTTTTGCCAGACCTTCCAGAGTCGCTCTGTATTCTTCTACTGTCCGGACAGATGTGCAGATTCCTTTGGCTTCATTTGTCATATAAAAATTTTCTCCTTTTTACATCTTATTCTAACTCTGTCTTCTATTTTATCATCTTTTTAAAAGCCCGCAACTATCTTATTTTCCTGCCTGGCTAATTTCTGTTTTTTATGTTACAATACTATGAACCCATCATTGATAAGGAAGTACGTACCCATGAATCAAAATCTCACACGCGGAAACATTACCAAAACCATTCTTTTGTTTGCCCTGCCCATGATGGCTGGTAATCTTCTGCAGCAATTTTATAACATTACTGATACTTTTATTGTCGGGAAATTTTTAGGAAAAGATGCTCTGGCGGCAGTTGGATCTGCCTATACGCTGATGACCTTTTTAACGTCCATTCTTCTTGGACTGAGTATGGGAAATGGTGTTTTTGTCTCCATCTGTTTTGGAAAAAAGGAGGAGGGCCGTTTAAAAACCGGAACCTTTTTATCGTTTCTTTTCATCGCTGCAATTACCATTCTTATCAATATACTGGTCTTTGCCGGAATGGATTTTCTTCTTGTATTTTTAAATATTCCTGTGGAAATCCATGAAATGATGCGGCAATACTTATGGATTATTTTCTGGGGACTGGCGGCTGTTTTCTTATATAACTACTTTACTGCCCTGCTCCGTTCCATTGGAAATTCTATGGTTCCGCTGCTATTTTTGGTAGTGTCCACCATTGTCAATATTGCTCTGGATCTTTTGTTTGTCATTACCTTCCGTATGGGAGTCGGAGGTGCAGCCCTTGCAACAGTAATCGCCCAGTACATCTCCGGCATCGGCATTGCCCTTTACACCATCTTTAAATGCCCTATATTTCATATAAAACGGATTCATATGCGCTGGGACAGCTCTATTTTAAAAGAAATCTCCCAGCTTTCTATCCTGACCTGCCTGCAGCAGTCAGTAATGAATTTTGGTATTTTAATGGTCCAGGGACTGGTCAACAGCTTTGGCACTGCAGTTATGGCTGCTTTTGCAGCTGCTGTCAAAATCGACTCCTTTGCCTATATGCCAGTCCAGGATTTTGGCAATGCATTTTCCACTTTTACAGCACAAAATTACGGTGCAGGAGAGTATGGGCGCATTCAGGAAGGCATTAAGAAAGCCCTTCTCACTGTTACCATATTCTGTCTTTCCGTCTCTGCTCTGGTATGTATATTTGCCAGACAACTGATGCTGATTTTCGTTCAGCCACATGAGACCGAAGTGCTGGCAGTCGGTATCCAGTATCTCCGGGTAGAAGGCAGCTTTTATATTGGAATTGGATTTTTATTCCTTCTTTACGGCTTTTATCGGGCCGTTAAAAAACCTGGAATGTCTCTGGTTCTGACCATTGTTTCTCTTGGAACCAGAGTAGCTTTAGCCTATGCAACCGCTGGTACATTCGGCGTCATCGGCATCTGGATCGCCATTCCAATCGGATGGTTTCTGGCTGACCTTCTGGGATATGTTTACTACAAAAAGAACTGTAAATGGGTTGTTGGAAAATAAACCGCTTTCATACAATGAGGGAACGGCTCAAACGAGCTATTCCCTCTGTTTTTTATCAGGTATTGGTTTTTACATCATCCCAGTCTGCAGCATTGTCGGCGTTAATCAGCCAGTTCAATGCTTTGTGGCGTTCCATAACAACGCTTCCATCCATTCCTGCAGGCATAGGAAGTTTGTGGATTCTGGCATCTGTACAAGCCCAATCCAGGCAGAATATTAAGTCGCAGGCATCTAATAATTCCTTTTTGCTTCTTGGATTTGAAATCTTTACAATATCCTCAATGCTGTGGCAGTCTTTTAACAGTTCTACTGCCTTAGACACGTCACAGGTCTTATTCGGGAATGCCAGATCCGGAGTCAGTCCCAAAGCCCATTCCATGACTGCCAGACACTCATACTGCCAGGAAAATTCAATTTGTCTGGACTTTCTTGGAGAACGGCTCTTTAAATATTTTTTCTCATTTGGAGAAAATACATTTTTTCCCATCTCATCCATTAAATCTTTAATAAAATCAAATGCCTGATCTCTGGTCTGATTTTCACTGAGCATACACTCGGAATATAACGATACCATCAAAAGAGCTGCAGCACGCTCTGCAATCTCCTGCGGAGTGCGGATCTGAGTATGAAGTCCAGACTCTAAAAATGGATAGTTAATCGGAACGTAAATACTCTTTTCCCTAAGAACCTGCCAGCTCTGGTCTCTTCTCTTGATCTGTCCTGGATGAATACTGTCTGCTGGTACCATTGGTCTTCCCGGATAAGGCATAAACTCTTCCATCTCTGTCTCTCCGTCAAATGAAAGAAGCAACGCTTTTCTTCCATTTGCGCTGCAGTAAATGCCTTCCTGCTCTGGAATCCACATAACTGCCTGAAGGCGTCCCAGCATTCCAAAGAAGGTCGTTTCAATCAGTTTCTGATTTTCCTCTGCTCCTTCTTCTGGGAAACTATACTCAATCAAAGCGATTCCTCTGGTTCTTCTGATCTGATGCAGCAGATTAATCTTAATGTCTGTGTTCTCTGTTTTAACCGCATAAATGCTGTCGCACAACTGTCCGGTCTGCTCTACAATACGCTCCTGGGCGCCCTCCCCCATATCGGTGCACATTACGGTAACTGACATGGTAATATCACCATTTTTCAGTTCCAGCCGATTAGTTCTACGTCCCTTTTCGATTCCAAAGCTGCGGCACATACTGGCCATAACGGCGTCTACGGAATCTACAAGCGTATATAAAAACATTTTTCCTTCTTTCTGCATTTTAAAATTTGCTCCTTTCCATGTTCACTAATCCTCGAAAGCAGGCTGTTCGTCTTTCGTATTTCTCTCTATTCTACCATATTCCGGCCAGAGAAACTACTATTTTTTTTAAGGAGGATATTTCTTCCTTTTTACTCTCTTTCAGAAGTCTTAAAGCTTTAGGTTGCTCATTTTTCCAGACAGCATAACCTACATCCCTTACAAACTTAGTCGCTTTAGCAATTTTATTTCCAGCAGGCACAAGATTGTTTATCCAAAAACTATTTACCCTTGCTAAAAAAATTGCTCTTTTCTCAGGGTCTTCCAAAATCTCTTTTGCTTTCATTACCAATACAAATTTTACTTCATTCCAAATATCTTCAAGGAAAACATACTCTTGTTCTGGATAATCTTCCTGTTCCAACAATTCTTCTCTTCGTTATCAAAAAACATATAGACTGGTTTCCTTGGTTTTCTTTCATTCATATATGGAGTACCTCCGGCTATTCAAATCCCTGCTGCAATTAATCTTTATCTTTTTTACATTGTTTTATTTATTCCTGCAACAGCCAATCCGCAATATCGCAGATTTCAATACCCTCATAACTATATTTCGGATGCTTCGTTCTGGCAATAATCATCTTCGGGTAAGCATCCCTGATTTGAAACAACGGAGCACATTCTCGTTCAAAGGTTTCCTGTCCGGAAATATTATCACTTACCTGAATATAAATTTTCTCACTGCCCTTTTGAGCGACAAAGTCAACTTCCTTTTGATAGAGCTTTCCAATATAGACATCGTATCCCCGACGAAGCAGCTCCACACAAACAATGTTCTCATATACTCTGCCGTAATCTATATTTCTAGTACCAAGAACAGCATAACGAATACCTGGATCGCACAAATAGAACTTCTCGGAGCTTTCAAGGTATTTCTTTCCACGAATGTCATAACGCTTAATATCATAAAAGACGAAAGCATTGCACAGATACTTGATATATCTGCCAACTGTGACATGGTTCGTTGCTGTTTCATTTGCTGTCAGCAGCTGACTGACCCTATTAGGGGAAGTCAGATTACTGATATTATCCATCAAAAACTCGCTTAGGCGTTGTAAAACCAATGTATCCGGCAAATTGTACTTCTGCACAAGATCTCTGGTAACGATTGTTTCATAAACTTCCTTAATATAATTTGTTCTATCCTTTTCCGTCCTATAAACATAAGAACCCGCCAAACCGCCTTTGACAGAATAATCATCAAAAAGTTTATCCTTATCTTTTATGTCTTCATAATACAAACAATATTCCTGAAAGCTAAAGGGAAATACATGGATTTCAATATATCGTCCCGTAAACAGGGTTGCCAGATCTGCACTTAGCAGGAAAGCATTGGAACCCGTTATATAGATATCATATTTTCCTTTGGAATAAAGACTGTTAATCGCCAGTTCAAATTTTGGGCACATCTGAACTTCATCTACAAAGAGATAATTTGTTTTCCCAGCTTCATATCGTTCTTCCACATATGCATGGAGATTATGATACTCTTTTACTTTCTCAAAAGCCAAATCCATAAAATCAATAAAAATAATATTGATATTTTCAAAATTGCTTTTCAAATACTCAATATATGCCTGCATCAGCTTAGATTTACCCGAACGGCGAATACCAGTGATAATCTTAATATCAGGAGTTCCATTTAATTCAATGATTCTATCCAAATACTTTGATCGTGTAATTGTTTTCATAAACTCACTCGCTTTCAAAAATCAAATTTTTTTCATTTTCTGAAACTGCTCTTTTGTTTATTATACTTCCTTCTAATCGCATCTTCAATAGTCCAGTTTCAAAATCTGAATTTTTTTATTTTTTTGAAACTAATTTGGACAGCTTGTGAGTAAGCTCCCTCTGCTCCGCCCAGGCCACCTCGAAAAGCTTTGCTTTCCTCGGTGTTTGGCTTTCGCCGTATATCAGCCATAAGAAAAAGTCGATATCGTGAGCAAGCTCCCATATCGACTTTCCTTATGTCTGCTGCATCGCTCAATGCTCCAGCATATTCTCAATAAATATTCCGTACCCTTTTGAAGAATCCTGAACAAAGACGTGGGTGACGGCCCCGATGAGTTTGCCATCTTGTATAATGGGGCTGCCGCTCATGCCTTGGACAATCCCTCCGGTCAATTCAAGAAGTTCCGGATCGGTTACCTTAATAACCATTCCTTTGCTTTTATGGTCTGTGGAATAATCCACCTTCAAAATTTCTATCTCATAGTCAGTGACGGCTCCGGAAACACTGCTTCGAATCAAGGCCGGACCTGGATGGACGTCCTGACGGTAACCGATTGGAAGAGCTTCGGCCTGAATCCGGTTCTGCAGCTTTTCCCCTGCTGTTCCGAAAATCCCTTCTTCGGTATTTCCATTTATGGTACCAAGCTGGGACTGTGGGCCGTAATAAATCACTCCGCTCATAACTCCTGGTTTTCCTATGGTTCCTTTCTCAATTCCCATAATCTGGGTCTCATAAAGGGTTCCTCCTTCAATAGCCACCACCTGGCCAGTATCTGCATCGCTGATGCCATGTCCCAGCGCTCCAAAATGGCCATTTAAATCCATATAGGTCATGGTTCCGATACCCTGGGTATCGTCTCTGACCCAGGCTCCCAGCTTATACGTTCCATCCTGGGCTGCCACAGTTTCCATACTGACGTCCATTTCCTGACCGTCTCTGCGGATTTGTAATTCAACCGTTCCCGTTCCGTCTGTACCTGCCTGATTAACCGCTTCAATCAGTTGTTCTTTGGTTTCTAATGGTTCTCCGTTTACTTGTTCGATGTAATCTCCGGACTTTAATATCCCATTTGCCGGTTCTGTTTCCTGGCCGTTTTCATCGGTAATTTTTCCCGTTCCGATAACCATAACACCTTTGGATTTCAGATAAATTCCAACCGGAATCCCACAGGGAACTGCATAGTCTGTATCGACTACATTGACCTTCATTTCCTTTAATTCCAAAAGTCCAAACAGCTTTACTCCCACCTTATAGCTGCCCTGGGTATCGGAATAAAAAGACACTGGCTGGCCCCCTGTGATTCTTACCTGGCCTTTTGGAATATTGGATTTTCCACCTACTACCACCTCTTTGCTTTCGCTTTCAAAGCTGGTGCTTAACGGGAGATTCAGATCGAAAATTTCTTCTTCACTGGCTACAATATTGACCTCATCCGGTATTGACCGCTCTACATAATACCAGGTAAATCCGGATAAAAAGAAAAGTGCTGCACAGAATAACCGGCGCAGCACACAATAAAAATGGTTCCGTTTTGTCATGCCCATACCTCCTCTTTGTGTGCGTACCGCTTACGTAAGTCTTAGCGTCTCCACACTTAGTATGGGTCAAAACAGAAAATGTAATCTGTCAGAGTTTGTCATCTTTGTTTGGTTTCCTCTGCCAATTTTTTCATCTCTCTGGCATTGTTTAAAACCGTTTCCGTAATCTCCGCACCTCCCAGAAGTCTGGCCAGTTCTCTTACCATCTGATCCTCTTCCAGACGGCTGATAGTGGTCACGGTGCGGCCGTCTTTTGCACTCTTTGAAATCTCAAAATGGCTGTCTGCCATAGCCGCAATCTGGGGCAGATGGGTAATACAGATGACCTGATGACTTTTTGCTATATAGGAAAGTTTTTCCGATACTTTTTGTGCCGTCCGGCCGCTGATACCGGTATCAATTTCGTCAAAAATCAGGGTTGGAATCTGATCCGTATCTGCCAGAACTGCTTTTATAGCAAGCATAATCCTGGAAAGCTCGCCTCCGGAAGCCACCTCTTTTAACGGCCTTGCCGGTTCGCCTGGATTGGCCGAAATCTTAAACTCGGCTTCGTCATATCCATTGGCTGTAAAATAAGGCAGACGGGTAATTTCAATGGTAAATGAAACATTTAAAAAGTTTAAATCCTGCAGGGCCTGGTAGATTTTTTCACTCAATTCCCTGGCTCCTTCTTTTCGTATCTGAGACAAGTATTGACAGGATTCTTCTAATTGATTCCCGCTTTTTTTCAGTTCTTCTTCCACTTCCTGCCGGACTTTATCGTAATTTTCCAGTTCTGCAAGGCGGTTCTTTTTTTCTTCCAGATTTTTCTGTACTGCCGATACACTGCCGCCGTATTTTGCCATTAATCCCCGAATCAGATCCAGCCGTTCCTCCGTTTCCCGGAACATTTTCTCATCAAAGGACATCTTTTCCATGTAGGAAGAAATCTCCCATCCAGCGTCGCTTAACAAGTTTTCCAGGTCGCTTAACTGGCTTTTAATGCTTGACAAGCCTTCTTCATCATACTGTACAACTGCGTCAATCTCTCTCAGCGCCCTGCTGATTCCATCGTTCTGGACTGCCTCATACGCAGTAGATAAGCCTTCCGTAATTTTTCTGGAATGGAGAAAACGGCGGTATTCCAGAGCCAGTTCTTCTTCCTCACCTTCTTTGAGATTTGCCTGCTCGATTTCTTCAATCTCAAACCGGCAGAAATCCGCTTCCCGAAGCTGTCCTTCCTTGTCTAACTGAAACTCTTCCAGCTTCTTTTTCAGTCCCTGGTAGTGAAGGTATTCTTCTCCTATTTTCTGTTTTATCTGGTGGGTTTTCTCGCAAAGATAGGCATCCAGAATTTCCAGATGTTTTGATTTATGAAGAAGGGATTGGTGTTCATGCTGCCCATGAATGTCTAAAAGCAGTCCGGTAATCGCCTTTAAACGGCTGCTTGTTACCGTCTCATCATTGATTCTGGACGTGCTTCTGGACGGTGTGATTTTCCTAGAAATAATCAGGGTTCCGTCTTCGTCCGGTTCTGCATCCAGCGCTTTCAATGCCTGGATTTTCCCTGGATCCGTAACGGAAAACAGCAGCTCAATATACGCATTTTCTGCCCCTGTACGGATGCTGTCCCTGGAGGTTTTCCCGCCCAGGGCCATATTAACGGATCCAATAATAATCGACTTTCCTGCTCCGGTTTCACCGGTGAGAATGTTCAGGCCTTCTGTAAATTCAATGTCTGCTTTTTCAATCAAAGCCAGATTTCTCACGTGCAGTTCCAATAACATATGAAGCCCCCTATTCTGCAATCAGCTTCCGAATCTTGTCCATAACAAGAATGGTGTCGTCCACGCTTCTCACTGCGCACATAATGGTGTCATCCCCTGCAATACAGCCTACAATCTCATGGAAATGAATGGCGTCCAGAGCTGCTGCAACTGCCATTGCCATCCCAGACACGGTCTTGATCACCAGAATATTCTGAGCCATATCCATACTGGAATATCCATCCCGTAAAATCCGGATATATTTATCGCTGAACGTTCCCTGCGGCTTTAAAACTACGTATCTCTGTCTTCCATTTTCCCCCTGGATTTTCGTCAGCTTTAATTCCCTGATGTCTCTGGATACGGTTGCCTGGGTTACGTTAAAACCGGCTTTATTTAAATACTCCGCCAGTTCCTCCTGGGTTTCGATGGAGTATTTTCCAATTAATTCTACAATTTTGCTATGTCTTTCTACCTTCATCAACGTCCTCCTGCCTTTTTCTTATGTCAGGTTTAACATGGTGCTTAAATTCTCCAGAAATGAAATCTGTTTTAAACGCACCAGTCTGGTTACCTGGCTGGACTTGCGGATCACCAGCTGATCCCCCTGTTCCAGATTTACAATGGTATCTCCGTCAAAGACTGCCGCCTGAAGTCCTTCCTGAACCTCAATACAGATTTCATCTTCTGCCGAAAGTACAATACTTCTGGCATTTAACGCATGGGAACAAATGGGAGTCAGAACCGTCATAGCTGCATTCGGCGCTACAATCGGACCGCCAGCCGACAGATTATACGCCGTTGATCCGGTAGGCGTCGCCACAATCAGTCCATCTGCCGTATATTGGTTTAAAAATTCTCCATTGACATATACTGCGAACCGCAGAATCTGAATCGCATTCTGATGAGTCAGAACAATCTCATTCAGGGCAATGTCAGATGCAATCCCCTTTCCCTGGCGGAGAATCGTTCCGTCCAGCATCATACGTTTTTCAATCTGATACCGGTCTGCCAGCAAAGCGTCTGCCATATCCGGAATATCCTCTTTGCGCCTTACCTGGGTCAGATACCCCAGATGCCCCTGGTTAATTCCAATCAAGGGAATGTCCCGGTCTGCCAGATCCCTGGCAGCCTGAATCAAAGTTCCGTCACCTCCGATGGTAATCACGCAGTTTACGCTTTCCGGAACCAGAGAGGCATCGGTATAGCGGCCGGAATCCTTTTTAAAATCATTATCCTGTACCTGACAGAATGCTCCGTGACGTTTTAAATATCCCTGGGTTTCCTCTACGGTTTTCCAGATATGGTCTTTTTTATTTGAGTTTGCTATGATGTAAAAGTTGTTCATAATTCTCCAGACCTTTGTTCCCTCTATGCTGTCTTACAAATTTTCGTGGGATTTTTCTACCACATCCCGCGGACATACCGGATGTTCCGGTACAAATGGATCCTGTCCTTCCCGACGGTTTCCTAAGTAAAGAAGGTATTCAATATTTCCTTCCGGACCGCGGATTGGGGAGTATTCCAGATTTAAAATATCAAATCCAATGCTTTCCGCATAGGAAATTACCATCTCAATCACTTCCAGATGGACGCTTTTATCGCGTACGACGCCTTTCTTCCCTACCTTTTCCCTGCCAGCTTCAAACTGGGGTTTAATCAGGCATACCACCTGTCCGTTTTCTGTCAGCAGTTCTTTGACCGGTCCTAATACCTTGGTAAGGGAAATAAAAGACACATCTATTGAGGAAAAATCAATGGGATCCGGAATATCTTCCCTGGTTACGTAACGGATGTTAGTCTTTTCCATGCAGACTACCCGCTCATCGTTGCGCAGCTTCCAGGCCAGTTGTCCATGGCCTACGTCTACTGCATATACCTTTACTGCTCCGTTCTGCAGCATACAGTCGGTAAATCCTCCTGTAGAGGAACCCACGTCCATGCAGATTTTCCCATCCAGGGTAAGGCCGAAATGGGTCATGGCCTTCTCCAGTTTTAATCCGCCGCGGCTTACGTATTTTAAAGTATTTCCCCGTACTTCGATGGAAACCGTGTCTTCAAAAGCCGTCCCCGCCTTATCTTCTTTCTGGCCGTCTACATAGACGATTCCAGACATAATAATAGCCTTGGCCTTTTCCCTGGATTCTGCCAGATTACGTTTTACTAATAGTACATCTAATCGTTCTTTCATTCTTTCCGCTCCGCTGCCAATAATTTCTTTACAATCGAATCGCTGTCAATCCCCAATCCGGATCGGAGCAGCGATACATTTCCGTGCTCTACGTATGCGTCCGGAAGGGCAATATTTACCACTTTTATTTCTGGATAACGGGTATTGATATATGCCGCTGCTGCCAGTCCGAATCCTCCCTGGAGGACATTTTCTTCCATTGTCACAATCGTAGTATGATTTTTTGCCAGTCTGTCCAGAAGTTCTGTATCTATGGGCTTTACAAAACGCAGGTTTGCCAGGGAACAGTCGTGTCCGGCTGCTTTCAGCTTCTCTCTGACGTGTTCTCCGGTGCTGACCATGCTGCCGGCTGCTAAAAGGGCAATTTCCTGTTCTTCAAACAGCATTTCTCCCTTTCCATACGATATGGGACTCCGGAATTCTTTTAAGCCGTCATAGGCTTCCCCTCTTGGGTAACGGACTGCAATGGGGCCGTCGTAATCAACTGCAAAGGAAACCATATCTTCCAGTTCCCATCTGTTTTTCGGCGCCATTACCGTCATATTGGGAATCATGGTTAAAAAGCTTAAATCAAAAATCCCCTGATGGGTCTCCCCGTCGCTTCCAACCAGTCCGGCCCTGTCTACTGCAAATACGACCGGCAGGTTCTGGATACAGACGTCGTGAAGAATCTGATCAAATCCTCTCTGCAAAAAGGAAGAATAAACTGCTACCACCGGTTTCAGTCCTCCAGCCGCCATGCCGGCTGCAGACGTTACTGCGTGGGCCTCGGCAATTCCTACATCAAAAAACCGGTCCGGAAACTTTTCACCAAATTTCTTTAACCCTGTTCCATCCGGCATTGCCGCTGTTACGGTCACCAGATTGGGATGGGTTTCCCCAAGCCGGCAGATGGTTCTGGAAAAAATATCGGTATAAGACGGCTTTGTCTTCTTTTTCAAGGATTTTCCAGTTGCAATATCAAAAGGATCCACCCCATGGAAATGGGAAGGATTTTTCTCAGCAGGCCGGTAACCTTTTCCTTTTTTGGTAATCACGTGAACCAGCACCGCATGATCCAGTTTCTTTGCCTCCTGGAAGGTGCGGCACAACTGTCTGATGTCATGGCCGTCTATGGGCCCCAGATAGGTAATTCCCATATTTTCAAACAGCATTCCCGGAATCAGAAGCTGTTTGATTCCATTTTTGGTACGCTTGATCTTATCAATAATCGGCTGGCCGCCTGGAATCTTATCCAGCGTATCGCTGACCCATTTTTTTAGATCGTTATATCCTTCATCTGTCCGCAGGCCGTTTAAATACTTGGACATACCGCCTACATTTTCTGAAATCGACATTTTATTATCGTTTAATACAATAATAAAATTTTTCCGGATTCTGGCGGCATTGTTTAAGGCTTCATAAGCCATTCCTCCCGTCAGGGCTCCGTCTCCGATAACCGATACTACCGTATAATCTTCATCCAGCAGATCCCTGGCCTGGGCAATTCCCAGACCTGCAGAAATCGAAGTAGAACTATGGCCGGTATCGAAGGCGTCATAGGGACTTTCTTTTCGCTTAGGAAAGCCGCTTAAACCGCCATATTGGCGCAGCTCGTCAAAGGCGTCTTTTCTTCCGCTTAAAATCTTGTGGGTATAGGACTGATGCCCCACATCCCAGATAATCTTGTCCTCTGGAAGATCAAATGCCCGGTGCATGGCGATGGTCAATTCCACCACGCCCAGATTTGACGCCAGATGACCCCCTGTATGGCTGATTTTTTCAATCAGAAACGCCCGGATCTCTGCCGCCAGGGTAATCAATTCCTCCTGGCTCAGATTTTTCACATCCTGCGGGCTTTTTATCTGTTCCAGTATCATGGACGCTCCTTATTTTTCTCTGGTGACCAGCATGGCTACCAGTTCTTCTAAAAATCTATTTTCCCCTGGAAGTGCTTTTATATCCTCAATGGCGGCCTGGGAAATCTCTGCCACATCTTCTCTTGCCTTCTCCAGGCCTTCTAAGGTAACGTAAGTGGTCTTGCAATTTTTTTCATCGCTTAAAACCGGTTTTCCCAGTACTTCCTGACTACTGGTTACATCTAAGATGTCGTCCTGGATCTGAAAGGCCACGCCAATCTCTGACGCTGCTTTTTCCACCAGACGGACGCTGTCTTCGTCTGCTCCGGCTAGTACGGCGCCTATCATCATGGAAGCTTCTAATAGCGCTCCTGTCTTTAAGCGGTAAATAAAGTCCAGTTTCTCTCTGGGAACTGGCTGGTTTGTAAGCTCCACATCTACGGTCTGGCCGCCGATCATACCGTAAATTCCGGTTTTTTCAGCCAGAATCCGGATGGCCTCTCCCACCCGTCTGGGATATTCTGACAAGGCAAATGCCTGGCAGGCTGTTTCAAATGCATAGACAATCAAAGCGTCTCCAGCCAGCACTCCCATATCTTCCCCGAACGCTGCCCAGGTACTCTTTTTTCCTCTGCGGTACTGGTCATTGTCCATGCAGGGCAGATCGTCATGGATGAGAGAAGATGTATGAATCATCTCAATAGCCGCCATAAATGGCTCTATTTCTTTTAAAGAACCGCCGAACAACCGGCAGACTTCCTGCATCAGCAAAGGTCTCAGACGTTTTCCTCCTGCCTTCATGCTGTAGTTCATTGCCTCAAAAATGGTCTTCTGATGACCTGTTTCCTTGGGAAGATAACGGTAAATTGTCTCCTCTACTTCCCTGGTCCGTTTCTCAAGCTCCAGGTTCATTGTCTTCATCTCCCTGTTCCTCGCTCAGTACAATTATCTGTTTTTCTACTTTATCGATTTTATCATTGCAGGCCTTTACTAACTTCATCCCCTTTTCATAACAGGCGAAACTTTCCTCTAAGGAAATATCCCGTTTCTCCATCTGGGCAAGAATTTCTTCTAAAAGCTCAAAGGTCTCTTCAATGGTTAATTTTTCATTCATTTACTGCTCCTTACGGCTGTCTGTATAGGCCTCTTCTGCGGATTTTACCTGGGCGGTGATTTTACCATCCTGCACATAGACGAAAATCTGGTCATCCGGCTTTACCTGGCGGATGGAAACCACCTTTTTTCCGTCCTGCCCGCTTACAAATCCATAGCCCTGGCTTAATTTTTCCAGAGGGGACATACCGGACAAGCGGCCGGAAAGAATGGCCAGACGGTGGCGGTTTTCCAAAATCTGCTCCTTTATCAGCCGGTTCATCTTATCTTCTATCTCAATGGCCCGCTGTCGTTTATCGTCCAGAAGTTTCTGCGGATCCTTTAATCCCAGACGGTAATGATATTCTCCGACGCGGTAGCGGGTTCTCTCTGCCTGCCGCTGTACGGATCGGATCAGGGCCTGACGGTATCCTTCTATCTGTTCTGCAAACTGACGGTAATCAAACACTGCCAGTTCTGCTGCCGCAGACGGCGTCGGAGCCCGCATATCTGCCACATAATCGGCTATGGTCACGTCTGTCTCATGGCCTACGGCAGAAATCACCGGGGTTTTGCAGGCAAAAATGGCCCTGGCCACGATTTCTTCGTTAAATGCCCACAAATCCTCGATGGAACCGCCTCCACGTCCCACGATCAGCACGTCAAGTTCCATATTGTCCAGGGTCTTAATGGCTTTTACTATGCTGTATTTTGCCTGTTCCCCCTGAACCTGGGCCGGGCATAAAACAAGCTGCACAAAGGGATTGCGCCGCCTGGCAATATTCATAATATCCCTGACAGCCGCTCCGGTGCTTGCTGTTACGATGCCGACCCGTCTGGCATACCGGGGGATCGGACGTTTATACTGGGCGTCAAACATTCCCATTTCTTCCAACTGGTCTCTCAGCGCTTCAAACCGTTTAAATAAGTCACCAGCCCCGTCCAGGGTAATTTCCCTGGCATAGAGCTGGTACTTTCCGTCTCTTTCGTAAACATCCACATTTCCGCTGGCCACTACCTGCTGGCCGTCCCGCATCTGGAAATTCAGGCCTTTCCTCTGCCCTGCAAACATAACTGCAGAAATCGCGCTGGAGCCATCCTTCAGGGTAAAATATATATGGCCGGAAGTATGGTATTTGCAGTTTGATACCTCTCCTTTTATGGAAATCCTGTTTAATGCAAAGTCCTGGGCAAACAGGTTCCGGATATAGCTGTTGACCTGGGAGACGCTGTAAACCCCTGCCATCTTACACCAGCTTTGCTAAAATACCATTTATAAAGGCAGGAGCATCACTGCCGCCGAATTTCTTTGCCAACTCGACTGCCTCGTTAATTGCTACCTTTTCTGGAATCTGATCGTCATATTTCATTTCATAGACAGCCAGACGCAGAATTGCCAGCTCGACCTTTCCCATACGTCTGGTTTTCCAGCCTTCAGCCACCTGATCGATCTGCTGATCCAAATCCGGAATCTTACTCATAATGGATTCCACTCTCTGAAGGATCTTCTCCTGGTCTGCCTCTTTTAATTCTACACAGTGCACAACTTCTTCGGCGCCTTCTGGATTTGCATCTTCTTCCTCCGGAGCCAGAAAATACTGTCTAAGCTGATCTTCTTTTTCCTCTGCTGGGTAAAATTCAGATCCAAACAGCATTTTAAAGCAATGCTCCCGCAACTCTCTTCTGGTCATGTTTTATCCTCCTGCACGTAATATTCTATAGGCATTTGGAGTTATTATAGCAAAAGCCGGCTGGTTTCACAAGATCCCAAACTCTTAATCCGCTAAAAATGTCCGGATATTTGCTAAAACTTTCTGGCTTAACAGCACAAATGCCTGGCTTGTCCTGCCTGCAGATATATTTGCACAGGACACCTGAGGAAGGTCAAAAAATGCTTCATCAACTGGTCCTGCTGCTGCCTTCGTATCGCAGAAAAAGTAGTTTCCTTCCCGTTTTACCCAGTTTTCCAGGGCTTTGGAATCAAATCCAGGTCCAATAGACGTATTAAAGAGGATTTTTCCATCTCCCAGGGCTTCAAATTCTTTTTCCTGAAGCAAAAGGACATTTTTATTTAAGCAGGTAAATACTGCCTGGCTTTCTTTTAAAAGCTGGTCTAACGGCTTATAGGCCATGCCCTGTGCTTCTGCGTCTTCCTTGCGGCTGCGGCTGTAATAGGAAATCTCTGCTCCCATAAACTGCAGGGCGTCTGCAATCATTCTGCCGGAAACGCCTAAGCCTACGATTCCCACTTTTAATCCGGTAATTTCAAGAGGCTCTTCCTTCCACATGGGACGTCCAAACCCGTGGAGAAGCCCAATCAGCTGGTGAAGAACGTATTCCACTACTCCCCTGTCTCCGTAATCGCGGATTCCAAGTACCTGAATACCTAAACTTCTGGCACAGGCAATGTCTACATTGGCGCTTTCTTCCGAATACAAGCTGCAACACATCCCAATATAGCGGATAGATGGACAGTTCTGTATCACTTCTTTTGAAATCCTGGACGTATAGCTGACCAGTACGCCGTCTGCATCGCCAATCCGTCTGATAATTTCAGCATCATCTGCTGGAATATCCGGATATAATACCACTTCTTCTGCATACTGGTAAAGTTCTTTTTCTGCTTCCGGCACCAGACTGACCGGCTCAATGGCAACTAACTTTCTAAACTTTTTCATTTCTCTCCCCTCCTACTGGAATACAACTGGTGAACTGATGTTGCGGAGCAGGGAAATGACGCTCCAGGCTGCCATCTCTGCGGTACTGGAATAAATATCCACCACTGCTTTGATGCCGTCGGTTTCCATGGTAATTCTGTGATCGTCGCCTACAAATCCAGGTACGCTGGTGATTTTCACTCCGGTGTCCTCCGGTCCCATGCTTGCCAGGGCGGTAGCAACCGCTACATTTACTTTTGTCGGGAATAAAGCAATAGCCTCTTTTGCATTGCCGGAAAATACTTCTGTCTCATCGGTATCGGTCATTAGACTGTCCGTAAAAATCGGGGTTCCCTTTAAAGAAGCCGGACCTTTATGGGTAGAAATACCAGAAACTGCTTTCTGGCCCTTTGCCTGACTCATTAAAGCAATGGTACGCAGCGCGTCAAAACCTCCGATAACGCCGCTTGCCAGATACAGCTTGGTTCCGGATTCCAGGGCTGTGGCCTTTAACTCTTCAAACAGCTCCTTATCTGCAAATGCTCCCATGGACAGAACCACCAGATTGGATCCAGAAGACAGCACTTTCTTTCCAATCTCGCTGACCGTCTTAGGAGACGCTGCCTCTGCCACAAAATCCGGCTTTAACTCCAGCAGTTCGTCTATAGTTTCGCAGGCCTTACATCCGGTAATGGCCGCTACTTTTTTAGCAGACTCCATCGTACGGCTTGCCGCTCCTACAAATTCATAATCTTCTAACAAGCCGTCTTTCCATGCCTGTGCAATCACAACTCCCAGTTTTCCGCATCCCACAAGGGCTAATCGTTTCTTTTCCACTTTCCTGTCCTCCTATAAACCGGGAAAGCCTGCCGTCAGCAGCTTTTCCGGGTGCTTCGCAACAAAAAAGCTGCCCCGTCTCAGATAAAAACGGCAGCAGCTTGTTGCATATTATTTTTCTTCTTGCATATTAACGCCGGCAATCTTGATATTTACCTCTAAAACCGTAAGCCCTGTCATATTTTCAATGGCATTTTTTACCCGATCCTGTACCTTCGCACTGACCTCTGGAATGTTATACCCATATTTTAAATATAAGGAAATATCGACACATACGTGCTCTTCTGTCACATCAATCTTAACGCCTCTGGACAGATTCTTCATTCCTAATTTACCTACCAGTTCGTTGGTAATGTTGCCTGCCATAGAATCTACTCCGTCTACTTCTGTAGCTGCAAGGCCTGCAATAATAGCGACTACCTCGTCTGCAATCTGTACTTCGCCTATTTTATCTTTTTCATATACTTTATGCGTATTGCGATTCTCTGCTTCTGCCACAATCCTTTCCTCCTGTCCATTTGGAATTGTCCAGTACGGCCCACCCTCTGGTCTGGCCGTCCCAAACAGTTATATCCATTATAGCAAAAAGAAACCCATTTGGAAAGGTCTTTCCGCGTTTTTGTTGGGATTGTTTTGTCGGAATCCGGCTGGTTATTCTTCCAGGTTCAGCAGGGTAATCACGATTTGATCGGCTCCTACTTCTGTTTTTCTCTTTACAATGTCTTCAATCTGGGCTCTTTGGGGATCCGTAATGCTTGAAGCGTTGACGACTACGTCCACCTTATCGCTGCTGATGCTGACGACTGGATCGGAAAATCCCTTTGCCATCAGAAGGGTTTCTGCAGCGTTTTCTTTTTCTGCTATTTCCGTCAGTTCCACCATGCTCTGGATAGCCTGCTGCTTGGCAGACTCTTCAATGGCTGTATTATTGACAATCTCCATCAGCGCTTCTTTATTTTTAGCCCGAATCTGCTCCCTGTTTAACTGGACATTGGCTATGTAATCCGAAACGCTGAGTCCGCTGGTCAGTACGGCTTCTCCTGGATTTTCAAGTCCAGTCTGGGAAACGTCTGCGTCCTCTGATTCTGCATCTTCTGGTTTTACCGGTTCCGTCTCCTCAGTCTGTCCGGCGTCTGCCAAATCCTTGCCTTCCAGTTTATCCAGATCTTCCCGGTCCTGATCCAGACTTGCGATTTCCTGGAGCTGGCTGTCTCCGGCATAGGTTCCTGCCGCCTGGTTTTCTGCCAGCAAATCTTCTTCCGAAATGTCGGTCAGACCGGCTTCGTAGGCGCCGCCTGCTCCCAGATCTTCTTTTCCTGCATAGTTTAAATATCCGGCCGCTGCAATCATAATCGCCAGCGTGGTAATGATGATTTGATTTCTCCGGAACAGACGTTTCATATTCATCTCTGTTTTTGATTTCGTAATATCCCGTTTTTTTAGTTTCATTTCCCTCGCTCCTTTATTCCACCCGCTTTAACACTTTTATTTTATGTGGCGGCAGGCCAAATAATGCTTCCATTGCTTCCGAAATTTCTGCTTTTACTTTTGGACTTCCTCCTCCCTGGGCACTTATGATAATGCCGGACAGTTCCGGACAAATCTCTTTTTCCACTATGGGCCGGTTCTGGCCGCTTCCTCCTTCCATTACCGTCGTCTCTCCTGTCTCTGACTGGGAAACCTCCCGTATCCCCCCATTGGTATCCTGTTCTTTGGTAACAGATGAAGACTGATTCTGATCCACCCGAAGAACCTTTTCTTCTGAAGCTTTCAGAACGACCATTACCTCTACCTGCCCCACTCCTTCTACGGTCTTTAGAATTTTTCGGATTCGCTCTTCCATCTGAGCTTCATATAAGCCGTTCGGATCCAGATAAGCAGTTCCGTTCCCGCTAGTTTCCTCGGATTCCTTTAAAATCCCGTTTCCAGCGCCAACTCCCGCGTTGTCTTCCGTTTGTCCGTTCTGACTGCTTTCATAAAAGCTTCCTGTCCGGTCGGTTTCTTTGGAAGTCGGCGCAGCCAGAATCATCAGCGCAGCCCCAGAAAGAATCAGCATCAGCCACTGCTCTTTTTTAATCTTTCCACCAAATTTCCACATTCTGTTCCTCCACGCCATAATATTCTGAAATCCTCCGCTTTAGCGCTTCTGATTTTTCCAAATCTGCCTTTGCCGGAATAGCCGACGCTGGCTGCCCTTCTTCTGAATTCCCGCCGATTTTTACTGGTTCTACCGGCGATACCAATGAGGGGGGTTCTTTTTCCTCTTCTATCTCCAAGGTAATCCGGCAGACGCCTCCATAGGAACCGCTTTCTGGGTTAGTCTCTATGCTGACATCCGCTTTTGCTGCCTGAAGTCCTGCAGACTGCGCCATCTGGGTTATCTCTTCTTCCACCTGTCTCTCGTATTCTTCTGTCATTTTATCGAACCGGTTCTGCTCCATCTGGGACAACTGTCTGCGGAATTCTCCTGCTTCTTCCTGGAACTGGATATTCTGAAACAGCGCCGCAATTTTATCGTCCAAATCCAGATTTGCGGTTACCGGCTTTAGAACCAGGAGAATCAGCACCATTCCGGAGAAAAGCCGTATATACTTTTCATAGCCGGTTTTTGGCAGGAGATTTACCAGTACTGTAATAAAAATCAGGCAGCAAATAATCTGCCAGGCCCATTCCAACAGATATTCCATGATTCACCCCGCAAAATACATGACATTGGTAACAGCACAAAGGATAGCCAGGCTGACGGCAAACAGCACAAGAGACGTCCAGACCAAACGGATCAGGAGCTGATGTGCCATAGAAATCCCATGAATACAAGAAACAATCCGTTTGTCGCAGACTGGTTCCAGCAAAGCGGCACAAAAGTGGTACAACACCGCCAGAATCCCCAACTGAATCAAAGGCAGCGCTGAAATGACCGCTAAAATCACCACCGCAGCGGCTCCAATCGCGTTTTTGATCAAAACGCCTGCTCCTAAAACCGCCTGGGTTACCGTTCTTGCCCCCTGTCCGATTCCTGGAACTGCTTCCAAAAAGCGGAACAGACTGCCTTTTCCCAATGCATCCACGCTGGGAAGCACCATTCCCTGAATCAGTTGAAATCCCAGTAATACTGCCGTTATGGTTTTTAACCCCCACTGAACGCTCTTTCCAACCAGATCGGTGAGCCTGGATAAACTGTCTTCCCTGGTGATTTTTCCTGCCAGAATCAAAAGAGCATACATTTTTATCATGGGAAGAAGCCCCTTTAAACAAAGCCACTGAAACACAGCAACCATTCCCAGAGTGGTTTCATAGAGGGCAGCTCCTGCCCCGCTTCCTCCGCAAAAGGCTACGGATAAAAAAAACGAGGGCAGCAGCGCTTTCATAAATTCCAGCAAATGATTTAATACTCCTGAGGCAATCTGGATGCTCTGGAAAAAGCTGGCAGATAGACAGGTAAACAGCATCAGGTATGTAACAAAAAATCCGGTTTCCGACAGTTGTCCATTGGGAAAAATTCCTGCAAATCCAGAAAATACGGCTCCCAATAACCCCAGCAGAACCACCTGTCCCAACATCCTGCTTCCCTTTCCAACCTGGGAAACCAGGGCCTGTCTGACTGCTGTACCAATTTTTTCTGCCGCCTGTTTTCCCTCTCCTTTTCCAATGTGAACCACCAGATCCGTAAAAGATAATTCCACTCCTTCCGGCTGGTTCCGGCTCAGGTATTCATCTACCGATTCCGTATCAAACTGTTCCAGATCCCACTGGGCCTGGCCGTTTTTTTCTGATGCAAAAGCCATGCCCGCTGCCGCCAGACTAATCCCAATCCCTGCTGCCAGACTGAACAAAAACGCTCTGCCTTTCATGCCAGAAATCCCTCCATTGTTTCCAGAAGAGCCAGAACCACCGGCATACTGACTGCCAGAATCGAAAGCTTTCCAAAAATCTCGATCTGGGTGCCAATCGAAGAATAGCCTGCGTCCTTACAGATTCCAGAAGCAAATTCTGCTATATAAGCGATTCCAATCATTTTTACCAGCACTGTCAGATAAACCGGATTAATTTTTATATATTCCTGAATTTTTCTGGCTGCCTCTAAAATCGTTTCCAGTTTTAAAAGGCCGTAGGAAAAAATCACCGCTCCTGCCGCTGCTGAAAGGTAGGTTCCGTACTCTCCTTTCAATCCTTTAAACTGGACAGCCAAAAGTACCGCCACAATGCCGAGAGCCGCTGCCGCCGCTGTTGTCATGGTTTTCTCCTTTCTGGAATCTTTTATAAAGCAAATAGATTTTTAATGGTTTCAAACAGCTCATAAATATAGGGAACCATCCAGAACAGCACTAAGATCAGACCGGCAAGGCTGGTTAAAAACGCCTGTTCTTCCCTGCCGCTGTGTTTTAAAATCTGACAGATTACAGAAACTAAGATTCCTACTGCAGCAATTTTAAAAATCAGATTAACTCCCATAATCCCTCCCTGTCTTTTTTCCTGTTATAACAGCGTTATGGTCAGAAACAAGCCTCCCATGACCCCTAAACTCATGTACAGACGCCGCCGTTCCCTGCTGTGTTCTTTTAAAAATCCTATGGTTTCATCCAGTTGTTCCAGATATAACAGGATAGTTCTCTCCTGCATGGTCAAATCCAGATACCCCAGGTTATTTCCCAGTGCAAAGAACTGTTCCCAGTCTTCTTTGGTCAGGGGAAGATCCCTTCGTTTCTCTCCCTCTTCTTTCCATATCTGGGAAAAAGCCGCGCCGTCCCGCAGATTCAGACGTCTGGCTGTTTCTTCAAATAAAGCTCCAAACGGGCCTCCACCCTTTTTTCCCGCATGGGAAAGTCCTTCCGCCAGAGTCGCGTGACTGTATAAAATTTCTCCTTTTAAGAAATAGATTAGCTGCCTGAGAGACAACAAAAGTTCTAATCTCTGTTTCCACAGACAGGCCATCTGCCAGCCAAAGCCGGCGGCGCCCAAAAGCACAAACCCTGCCCCTAATCCCTTCATCCTACTCCTCCAGCTCATGTTCCCTTTCATCGTAAACTGCCTTTATCGTACCTGGATGGGGATCGGTTCCAAGCACCGCATACCGGCGGAATGTGTGTTCCCTTATCAGCCGGTTTAAAACCGGCTTTTCCTTAATATCTGCAAGGGAAGATCCATGTACGGTCGCAATCAGACAGCAGCCGCAGTTTCTGGCATATTCAATAGCTTTAAAATCTTCTTCGCTTCCGATTTCATCCACTGCAATCACCTCCGGCGCCATGGTTTTAATTAACATCATCATGCCGTCTGCCTTGGGACAGCAGTCCAGCACGTCTGTCCGGATTCCCAAATCATTCTGGGGAATTCCCTGATAGCAGGCTCCCAGTTCGGAACGTTCATCCACCACTCCTACCGTCCGTCCTCTGACTGGTGGGGTTCCATCCGAAATCATCCGGATTAAATCTCTCAAAATGGTGGTTTTTCCACATCTTGGGGGAGAAATTAATAAAGACGGCAACACTTTGCCGTCTTCACATAAAAAAGGAAGAAGTCCGGCGGCGCAGCCCTTTTTCTGGTGGGCAATCCGTACATTTAAAAACGAAATGTACTTTAATGTCTTTACCTGCCGTATTCCCGGCTCCTTCCGGCTCTCCAGCACCGCCTGGCCTGCAAGGCCGACCCGGTGTCCTCCCTGGAGAGTCAGAAATCCCCGCCGTACTTCTTCCTCAAACGCATAAAGGGAATAGTTTCCCATATATTCAACAATTTCTTGTATCTGCGGACCATGAAACACTGCTGCTCCATCTTTTGCTGTCCTTAAACTTCCAGACGGAGTTAAAAAATACTCCCGGTTATTCCGGATGATTATCACCGGTTGTTCTGCCCGAAGGCGAATCTCCTGGATTTCTTCAAAATTACCGGAAACCTGTCCCAGAATTTCCCGCAAAATTCCTGGAAACAGCCTTAAAATTTCTTCTTTCCCAGCCATATGACCTCACTCCTTTACCCTAATATATGAGGTCTTGTCTGTTTTATGACCAGACTATTTTTCTTCGTAGGTAATTACAATCTGATTGCCGGTTACCTGCACCCTGGCATACCCTCCGCACACAATCGGCATCATCGGCGGCAGATGGCCAATATCCAGATCCATAATCACCGGAACATTGTATTCTGCCAGCAGCTCTGTTACAGCCTTGTACTGATCTAAACCCATAATTTTCTGTCCATGACAGTAGGGACGTCCGATTAAAAAGCCTTTTACGTGCTGGAACCATCCCGTATGCTTCATCTGCCAGATGGCTCTCCGGATAGAAAATACATTTAAATCGCAGGACTCTAAAAACCAGATCAGTCCGTCTTCTTTATAGGTTTCGTTAAACACCTCTGTCTGATCGTAAACCGTTCCCAGAAGATTTACCAGACAGTCCATACAGCCCCCAATCATTCTTCCGGAAAACTGAAAATCTGCCTGTTCTCCCGTAATTTCTTTCTGGTTAAAAAAGCTTCTTATTTTTACTGGCTCTGTCACATGATAAGGTTCTAACGGATGTTCTTCGTCTTTTAACGACTCCTTTTCCCATTTTTCATAACCCGTTACCTGGTGGATCGTTCCTCTTAACAGTCCGTAGGCGTCTTCAATGGCCGGATGCCAGGGTTCCATGCCGAATGCCGCCGCACATGGGCCGTAGATTGCCGCAGTATCGCATAAGGTTGCAGATAGATAAGTAAAGTTAGTATTGTCCGAGTACC
>CAJMQQ010000004.1 GCA_905215625.1 uncultured bacterium | reverse complement strand
TATAAAGAAAAACCGCTCAAAAACAATGCTGCCGCCGCTACAAAAACGTCTTCATCTGCTTTTCTTCCCTGAATTGCCATTTCTACGAGTCCAGCTAGTACGCCTGTCCATAAAAGAATTGCGGCTATGAGACAGCTTTTTTTCATCCAGACCTTTAAATCTTTATAGTCCCTGAATGTCAGATGTCCATCTTTTTTCCATAAAGGAGCCATCCAAAACAAAAGCGCGCCAAATATCAGCAAAACCGTCATCTGGACAAAAGCCATATATCTGGAAGAATTCATCGTCACATTTTGTAACCCCCCAAAAAAGAACAGTAAAACAGCACTGATATATAGAATAAAAATACCAATTTTCTTTGTTCTGCGTTCTTTTTCTGACAATTCTGGAATATAATAATCTCCGCTATAAAACCGCTTTATTTCTAACTTTCCCTCTTCATTAGCAGTCAGTTTTTCATTATATCCTTCAAAAAAACGATGGTATGCACGACTGTGATATATTTTCATTCCTATCTCTAATTCTCCTTAGCGATTAATTTCTCCTACACGGCAGCAAGCAATCGAATGTCCCGGACTTATCTCTTCTAGTTGTTGCGGCTGGCCACATTTTTCACAGGCATAAGGGCAACGCGAAACAAAACGGCAGCCTGGTTTTGGATTAATCGGAGAGCTTAACTCTCCTCTTAAAATAATCCTATCGTTCGGATGGTCAATATCTGTAGAAGGAATTGCAGAAAGTAATGCTTTTGTATATGGATGCAACGGCTTCTCAAATAATTCCTTTGCTGGGCTTGTTTCTACCAGTTGTCCCAGATACATAACACAAATGTCGGTAGAAATATGCCTTACCACTGATAAATCATGTGTAACAAACATTAAAGTTAAATTATCTTCTTCCTGCAGATCCATAAGCAAGTTCAAAATTTGTGCCTGGATTGATACATCCAAAGCAGAAACCGGTTCATCACATACAATAAATTCCGGATTCAATGCCAAAGCTCTGGCAATTCCCACTCTCTGACGTCTTCCTCCATCCAGCTCATGCGGATATGCATTTCTTAGGCGGGTCTCAATTCCCGCTTTGTCCATAAGACGTTTCACTTCCGTTTCTAGCTGTTTTTTAGAATATTGCCCCGATAGTTTTAATGGTTCTCGAATTGTTTCTTCTATTGTCATTCTTGGATTTAAAGATGAATACGGGTCTTGGAAAATAAGCTGCATTTTCCCATGAAGATATCGCAGCTTTTTCTTATCTACATGTGTAATATCCTCACCATTAAGAAGTATTTGTCCATCTGTGCATTCATAAAGATGAACTATCGTCCGCCCCAAAGTAGATTTTCCACAGCCGGATTCTCCCACCACTCCCATTGTTGTACCTTTGGGAATACTGAAAGAAATATCATCTACCGCGTGAAGCTTTCCACCTGGAGTATCAAAATATTTTTTTAGATTTTTCACTTCAATACATGGAGCCATTTTCATTTTTCTCCTTTCGGCAAATACACCTGCAGTAATGAGTTTCTCCTATTTTTTCTAACGGAATTTTATTTTTTTTGCAGTGTTCTGTTGCATACGGACATCTTGGACTAAAACTGCATCCCTCAGGAAGGTTGGAAGGATCCGGAGGAAGTCCCTCTATTGGGCGAAGCCGCTTCTCATTTCCCGTCAAACTTGGAAGTGAGCGGAATAGCCCTTTTGTATAAGGATGCGCTGTCTCCTTAAAAATTTCTCTTAAACTTCCATATTCTACAATTTCTCCCGCATAGATTACTGCAACTGTATCGCACATCTGTGCAACCACTCCTAAATCGTGCGTAATCAGCATTAACGATGTTCCCAATTTTTTCTTCAGCTCATTGATCATCTCCAATACCTGAGCCTGAATCGTTACATCTAACGCTGTTGTCGGTTCATCTGCCAGAAGAAGTTTGGGTCTGCAGGCCAGTGCCATTGCAATGACAACTCTCTGTTTCATCCCTCCAGAAAACTGGAATGGATATTCATCATACCGTTCTTCTGTAATACCAACCATCTTTAATATGTCAATAGCCTGATCTCTGGCATCTGCCTGGGAAATATGATTATGCTGCAAAATTCCTTCTGCAATCTGTTCTCCGATTGTTTTTACCGGATTCAAAGCTGTCATTGGATCCTGGAATATCATAGAAATCTTGTTTCCTCTAATTTTTAACATTTCTTTTTCCAGTAATTCCAAAAGCTCTTCTCCATCTACCCATATCTGTCCTTCTTTAATTCTTGCCGGAGGATCTGGCAGGATTCCCATAATCGCTTTTGCAATTGTGGTTTTTCCTGCTCCTGTTTCCCCTACAAGGCCAATGGTACTTCCTTCTTCAATATCAAATGATACTCCGTTTACTGCATGAATCACACTGCCATCAGAAGTATATTCTACTGTCAGATTTTTTACTGAAACAAACTTTTTGGACTCATTCATCATACTTAATCTCCATTCTTACTTTTTCATCTTTGGATCTAAAGCGTCTCTTAAACCATCTCCAAACAGATTGATGCTCAAAACTGTGATGAAAATGAAGATGCCTGGAAATATAATTTGCCACGGATAATTACGAATAAAATTACGTCCTGCAGAAAGCATTGCCCCCCATTCCGGAGCAGGCGGCTGAACCCCCAGCCCTAAAAAGCTTAATGATGCAGCTAACATAATTGTACTTCCAATACCCATAGTGAACCCCACAATAAGCGGTGACAAAATATTCGGCAAAATGTGGACAAACATGATTCTTACTGAAGAACAATTTCCTAATGTAGCTGCTTCAAGGTATTCTTCTGTACGGACACTCAGAATCTGTCCTCTTACCAGCCGGATAGTAGAGGGAATCCCTCCTATTGCAAGGGCAATAATTGTGTTAATAAATCCAGGCCCTAATACTGCCGAGATTACAATGGAAAGTAGGATGCCGGGAATAGCCTGAACCACATCGCAAACTCTTAATATCACATTATCTACCCAGCCTCCGTAATATCCAGCCAGGGATCCTAATATAATTGCTGCTATCATAGATAAAATAGAAGATGCAAATCCCAAAAACAGTGAATATCTTCCTCCATAGAGCAAACGACTAAAAATATCCCTTCCCAGTGAATCTGTTCCGAAAAAATGTTTAAATGACGGTGCAGCATTAAGTTGCAACATATCCATTTCTTCGTATGTATATGGGGCTACCAGCGGTGCAAAGATTGCCGTTGCTATTAAAAGAAGCAAAATTCCCAGTCCAAGCATTGCAGTATAGTTTGTTTTAATACGCTTAAAAATCTGGCTTACTATTCCCTGTTTTCTTTTAATATCCGGAGTAACCGCTACTGCAATATTAGACATGTTTATTCCTCCTTTTGCTCTGTGCAATATACTGAGCTTTAATTCTTGGATCTACATAAGCATAAACCAGATCCACCAAAAGCATGACCACTGCAATAAAAGCTGCCAGAATAATTACACTTCCTTGAACAACCGGATAATCTCTGCTGGAAATTGCTGTTGAAATATATGTTCCAATTCCAGGCATAGAAAAGATCTGTTCAATTACAATTGTTCCTGCAATACTTCTTCCAAAGCTTCCGCCAATGATTGTAATAACAGGAATCAATGCGTTCGGAAGCATATGGGAATAGATAACCTTTTTTTCTGGAATTCCTTTTGCTCTGGCCGTCGTCACAAAGTCCGCTCTGCATACATCTAACATACTGCTTCTAGTCTGTCTTGCTAATTGTCCTATTCCGTGTAAGGATCCTGCTATAATCGGCATAATATAGCACTGCCAGGACTCAATTCCAAAAGATGGCAGCCACCCTAGTTTTAGCGAAAACAGATATACCATCATAAGAGCCAGCCAGAAATCCGGTACAGATGTACAAATCATAGCAATCACCATACATAGACGATCCTGCCAGCCATTTTGGTGAATTGCAGCAGTAATTCCTAACGGAATAGAAATGACAGAACTGATAATCACAAACATAGTTCCTAAGAACAGTGTTCTTGGCAGTCTGGAAAGCAAATCACCTGCTACAGAAGAGTTTTTAAACCAGCTTGTTCCAAGATCAAAATGCAGAAAAGCATCCGATAAAAATCTTCCAAGGCGTATTAAATACGGATCATTTAATCCCAATTGCGCTCTTTTTGCTGCTATCTCTTCCGCAGTAGCCTCTGTTCCTAATAGAATTGTTACAGGCTCTCCTGGAACAAAATACATAATTGAAAAAATGAGAACCGCTGCTCCTACAATGACAAATATCGTCATAACCAAACGTTTTAGTATATATTTACCCATGCTCTTGCTCCTTCCTCATATGAGGAGATATGGCTGTATCCATTTTGCTGGTACAGCCATATCTTTTGCCTATCGGCTATTCTGTATAGATACAAGCCCCTGGCAGAATTGCATTTTTATAGCTTAAAACCACCTGGCTGCAGGATCTTGGAATAACCAGATTGTTATAGAAATTAACTAATCCTCGTCCATATGCTTTATCAATAATATATTCGTGTACTGCCTGTACACTTTCCTCAGTGTGTGTTGACAGCAGGCGAGCTGTATTCAACTTTTCTTCCAATTCATTGTCTACTGCAAAGTTAATCGTTCCTCCCCATGCAAAGTAAGATTGTGAAAAGCAATTTTTCCAATTCGTTGTAATGTAGTTAGATGCTGCTTTTGAAATAATCAGTAAATCCCATTGCTCCGGATCCTTCTGATAGGTCGTCAACAGTGAATTGTCTACCGCATTAATTTCTACGTTAATGCCAATCTGAGATAAGAAAGCTTGAATCAATACTGCTGTATTACTATAAGTATCTGTCGCCTCGCATAACAATTTTAACGTTAACTCACCCTCTTTATAACCAGATGCAGCTAAATGCTCCTTTGCCTTTTCCAGATCATAGTGATAATAATTTTCTTCTTCTTCCCATGCTTTGCTATAGTCCGGGCATTTAGGACGTCCTGTATCGTATGTCACAATACCATTTCCATTGTATACACTTTCCAAAATCACATTGCTGTCAATTGCATAATAAATTGCTTTTCTTAATTCTTCATTACTTGTTGCTTTTCCTTCTGTGCAATTAGCAAACAGCTGGCTAACTAAGTTGTCTGGAGTCTGGAATACCCAGTATTCGTCTGCATAAGAACCGCCTTCCTGGAACATCGCAATATCATCTGTACTTACAGTCCAGCTCATATCAATTGAACCATTTTCCAGAGCTGTAGTCATCTGTGACGCTTCTGTGATAATGTAATAATTAATCGTTCCCACATTTGCTCTGTCTCTTTCCTGGATAAGTTCTTCGCTCTGCCAATAATTTTCATTTTTCTTCATAACCATTAAGTAACCGCTTGTATACTCTTCCATTATGTATGGTGCGGTACTTATAGGAGTCGTTACCATGCCGTCCGGACTTGCATTATATGCAGCCTCTGTTACCACATAAAAGGTTTCAAATAATGTCTCTAAATCGTATACATACAGAGTTGTATTAAAGTTAAACTTTGCAGTATAATCGTCTACGACTTCCACATTTTCAATATATCCCAGACCGTTAATATTACCGCCTTCGATACATTTTTCAAAAGAAAATTTCACGTCACTAGCAGTCAAATGGTTTCCCGCAGAGTCATAAATGTTATCATATAAGTGCACCAACATATATGACTCATCCTCTGCCAGTTCATAATCTTTCATCAAAACCCCATAAACCTCTCCATCAATGCAATGCGCCAGGTTTTCGTAAAGTACATCAGTTGTCGCTGTACGTCCAGAACTGTTTGGCCCCCACGGGGATAAATCGCCTGGATCTGCATCAATTCCTACATCTATCACTTCTCTAAATACTGCCTCATCTCCACCCGAATTATTATTTGTTATTGTACTTCCATCTTTCTCCGCAGATGGAGTAGTCTCGACAGCAGTTTCAGATACGGCGGTACTGCTTTTCTCTTCCTTCGAGCCACATCCAGTCAGACAGGAAACTGTTACAGCTGCTATATATGTCAATGCAGCTGCTTTTTTCATTGCTTTTGTAATTCTCCTTTTCATTTCTACCTCCATACATTATATCGAATATTTTGCTGTTTAATTTTCCCCAATTTTCTTGCAAAATATTCTTTATTTTTGTATAATTTATTATATTACCGTGATACTATTTTAGCAATTCCATTACTTTTACGATTGATTCCAAATCTGAATAGATTATATTCATTCCAATCATTACTAACTTTGAGGTACTTATGAATACAACATACTTTAAAGAATTTATCGCCCTTGCCGAATGTTGCAACTATGAAAAGGCGGCAGAGGATTTATACACTACTCAGTCTACGCTGTCAAAACATATACAAAAAATGGAAAATGAGCTAGGCATTTTATTGTTTGAGCGTACCTCACGCAAGGTAAAATTAAGCAAATGCGGAGAATTACTTCTTCCCTATGCTCGAAAAACTCTTGAATTAGAAAATGAGTATACTGCCTTGCTTTCTTCGTATGCAGCCAAAAGCAGCAATTCTCTATCTATTGGTTCTGTAACCAATATGGCGGCTTATGGTATTTCCAATCTTCTAGTATCTTTTCAGAAAAACTTTCCGGACTACCGCATTGATATTTCAGGAACCAGCCCTTATGTAGTTTATCGTCAGCTACTAGATGGAAAATATGATCTGGCTTTTCTACGTTATAACACAAAAATGGACATGAGCCATTTTCATAGTATTCCATTTACAACTGATCGTCTGGTTTTGGCCTGCTCAAAAAATCATCCTATGGCTTCTCGAGGCAAAGTTTCTCTGATGGATTTTAAAGATGACTTTTTCATTATGTTTAAAAGCGAAACATTTATGCACGATTTTATAAACAATGCGTTTCAGGAAATCGGATTTCATCCCCATATCTCCCTCTACGCCCACCGTAGTGAAAACCTTCTTGAACTTGCCACCCAGGAACTAGGCATTTGCCTTCTCATGAAAAAAATGGCTCAAGCTATTAATAATCCAAATGTTGTTCTTTTGGAGCTAAAAGAATCATTTCCATGTAACATTGCAATCTGCTATTTAAAAAATAAACCGCTTTCTAAGTCAGCGAAATCCTTTATCCACTTTTTTGAAGAACGTATAACATAATCAAAAGAGATGTAACATCACTCAATAATGATTTTACATCTCTTTCTTTTTACACCGGATCCGGCATTGTTTCCAGTACCTTCTTTAGTTTTTCTATATCCCCGTCTGCAAAACAGTAACCGTCCATTCCGCACGCTTTCGCTCCCTGAATGTTTAAGTCCAGATCGTCGATAAAGAAACATTGGTCCGGATTCAGGGAAAACTTCTCAAACAATCTGTGGTAGATTTCTTTCTGGGGTTTGACACATTTTTCTTCTGCTGAAAACAAAATTCCGTCAAAACAGTCAATTGCAGGAATTACCTGCTTATAGCACTCCAAAAGACGCAAAGAAGCGTTGGAGCAGAGATAAATGCCAAATCCCCGTTTTTTCAGCCAGCGCACCAGTTCTCCCACTTCTTCTATGGGCCACATATTGTATTCATGCCAGTGTTCCAGGCACAGACGGGCCATTTCTCTGGCATGTTCTGTGTCCAGGCGGGCCTGCATCCGCTTTAACGCATCCTCTTCTGAAATCACTCCCATGTCTAACATCAGCCATTCTGGTGACACAAACACGCTGGTACAGACTTCCTTCTGTTCTTTTTCATCTTCCATAAAATGTCTGGCGACTGCGTCTGCCTCGTAAGCCACCAGCACCTTTCCCATATCAAATACGATGTTCTTTATCATTTGAGTCTCCTTATTGACAGTTTTTCTAAGCTTTTTGTCTCTATCCTATACCTAAAGTCAAAAGCTGTCAAATTTCTTCTAAATACCCGACTCCTGTGCATTCCCTCAATTCTCCCATCACTTCTTCATGACAAATTTTTTGTTTCCACCGGATAACTACAATAGCTGCCAAGCCATCTCGAATAACCTCTGCCGGCGGTTCCATCAAAACATCTCTAATCTCCAGGTTTTTTTCTTTAATCTCTCGAAGGAATTCGTTCAATTCTCTTACCGACTCTACTTCTATGTAAATTTCCATTCTCCGGCTTCTTCCAACAAGGAAACCATCTACCCGATGAAAACAAATCAAAATCAGAATAATGGCAATTCCACCAACAATTGCCCCTTCATAGAATCCAATACCAATTGCCAGCCCAATGCAGGCAGCCGCCCAAAGTCCCGCTGCAGTAGTAAGCCCTTTTACCTGGTTATGTCCAGTAACAATAATTGTTCCCGCTCCCAGGAAACCAATTCCACTGATTACCTGTGCTCCCATCCGAACCGGATCGCCGCCGCCAAACTTTTCATAGACATATTGATTGGTCAGCATAACCACCGTTGTCCCCAAACACACCAGCATATAAGTGCGGAAACCTGCTGGGCGGTGTTTCCGCCCACGCTCAATTCCCAAAATGCCTCCCAACACCATCGCCATGCTGATTCTCAGCAAAACGGAAAATCCATTAATTTCATAAAACACATCCGGCAGAGCCAGTGTCATTTTCCATCATTCCTTTACTCCGCCTTCCATAATACCGCCCAGAATATTTTTCTGGAAAACAAGAACCATAAATAGCAGTGGAAGAATTGTAATCATAGCCGCAGCCGCAACAACCCCAAACGGAATCGTATGAGTAGTCTGATACAAAGTAAGTCCTACTACAACTGTTCTGCAGTCTTCATACTGATTCAATACCTGTGACAGCAAGAAGCGGTTCCACGCTCCAATAAATACTAAAATACTAATAGAAAAAATACTGGCTTTTAACAATGGAAGCAAAATATAGAAGAAAATCTGGAACATATTGGCTCCATCTAATTTCGCACTTTCCTCAAATGAAATCGGTACATTTTTTAATACGGCCGTCAAAAACCAGATAGTCATAGGCAAATCCAGTACAGAAATAATCAATGCCAGGCCAATATGAGTATTTAAAAGTCCCAATTTACTGTACATTTTGAAAATAGGATTAATCAATGTAATGGTTGGAAGTAATGAAATTGCCAGTACAAATACCAAAAATGTAGTTTTAAACCGGATATTGGTTCTGGTCAAAGCATAAGAAGCCATACTTCCTGCCGTGACACAAATCACAACTGCGATAATTGTAATTACAAAACTGTTATATACATATTTTAAAATTGGCTGCTGTACCAGAGCTTTCGCGTAATTCGCCAGTGTTGCTGCCGACGGCAGCAGTTTAGGCGGAATACTGTTCAAATCTGACTCAGGCATAAAAGATGCAGAAATCATATACAGCATGGGAGCAATCATCACAAACAAGAATATTGCAAGAAACAGAATATATCCTATTTTTCCAACTCTCTTTTTGTTTTTCATAATCACACACTCCCCTTCGTCTTCAGACTGTCAACAAACAGCATACTGATTCCCACAGAAATAATCAGCATTAAGACTGATAACGTAGCTCCATAGCCCGTGTTGCCATAAGTAAAATACGTGTTTACAGCGTACATTGATACTGTTTCCGTTCTTCCAGCCGGCCCTCCCGCTGTCATCGCTACAATTAAATCATACACTCTCATTGCAGAAATAATACGGAACAGCACCGTTACGGACATGGTTGCTTTAATCAAAGGCAATGTAATACTGGTAAACTGGCGCAGTTTACTCGCTCCATCTATCTCTGCCGCTTCATAATAGTCTTTTGAAATTGTCAAAAGTCCCGACAGCAGCAATAAAGACATATATGGAGTATTCTTCCACACGTCCGCAATCAAAATTGACAATTTTGCCAACCATTCATCTCCCAACCAGCTTAATGGCTCTTTAATCAAGTTAAATGCCATTAACGCACTATTAACAATTCCATTCTGAGAGAAAAATTGTGTCCAGATAATACCAGAAACAACTGTTGGAATCGCCCACGGAATCAAAACTGCCGTTCGAATCAAACCTTGTCCCGGAATTTTTCGATTCATCAAAAGAGCAAGTCCCATTCCAATGATTAACTCCAGTGATACTGATACGGCTGTAAAAGCCAGTGTCCACCATAATGTATCCCAAAAATGATCGTCGTGAAACGCTTTTATATAGTTATTAAACCCTACAAACTTCGGCCCTAAAGCCGCGGTCTGCGTGCGAATTTCAAAAAAACTCTGGTATATTGTATTTATGGTAGGGTATACAATCAATACCAAAATCAAAAGCGCACTGGGCAACAGCATCAAATACCCTACTCTTGTACTCTTTTTTGTCATATTGCCACCTTTCGCCCTTTATTATTTGACTACTGCAGAATTCCAGCCACCTTCTGGACAATGTTAGCCGCTCCTTCTTCCGGAGTGGTCATACCTGTAATAACACTGTGAATTTCTAACTGCATAACTCCGGAAATTTCTGCATAATAAGGAGAAAGCGGTCTAGGTTTAGAAGCCTCTAACACCGGAAGATACATAGGAAGTTCTGGTTTCTTTTTGAGAAGTTCCTGATCCTCATAAGCTGCTTTTAAAGTAGGTTTAATGTCTACCAAGTCACACGCAATCATCTGGCTCTCGTAATTTGCCCGAAACTTTGCAAACTCTACTGCTTCTTCAGGATGTTTAGAAAAGGCTGATACCATAACTCCCCATCCGCCTAAACATCCATAGCTTGGGAGAGATGTAATTTCCATGTTGCCTGATACCGCTGAATCCTCACTATTAAATGGGCCATAACCACTTAACCAGTCTCTGGTAAATACTGATTTTCCAGCTGTTACAACTGCTCTGGACTCAGAAGTTCCAAACGTTTCAATACCAGTTGCCGCCGTACCGTCATCAATCATCGCTTTCATCTCTGTCAGAGTTTCAGCAAGTTTTGCTTCATCTAATACGCTCTTTCCATTTTCATCTACAACTTCTCCGCCCTTTTCCCAATAGAATTCCAGCATGGAGCTGGTAAGGCTTTCATTTTGTTTCCAATAAGAGACAAATCCGCTCATGTCGCCTTCTGCTTCTGCAATTTCTTTTCCTGTTGCAGCCAACTCTGCCCAGGTCTCCGGAACTGGCTTATTATACTTTTCCAAAAGATCTTTTCTATAATACAGCGCTCCGGCATCTGCCATAAACGGAAGTCCCCATGTTTTTCCTTGAAGCTGGAATGCACTCAAAGGCCCTGGCAGATATGCATCAAGTTCTCCCTCTTCCAGATAATCATCTAACGGAATTACCCAGCCTGCCGAAGAAAAAATAGGAGGCCATACAACATCTCCGGCAAACACGTCAATAGAAGAATCGCCTGCTTGAAGTACTGTATTAATCGTCTTTAACCGATCATTGGAAGAATCCGGAAGCTCTACATAATTTACTTTAATATCTGGATTAGCTTCTTCAAAAGCTGTAACAATCGCTGTTTCCACTCCATTATCATCCGGACGTCCGTAGTAATTGATAGTAACCGGCCCCTCTGTCTTTGCTTCTTCTGTTCCTTTTTCACTACTGTTTCCAGAACTGCACGCTGCCAATGCAAGGGACGCCGTTACCAACAGTCCAGTAATTACTGCCATTTTCATTTTCTTCATAGTCTTATCCTCTCATTCTTTTAATCTCTATGGTTAATAAAGTTTCTTAATAACAAAGGCCAATCTGTTTGAATCATGTCGAATTTTTTATCCAAAAGCCAGCCCCATCCGTCTTCCATATTTTTCAAAATGGCCGTGTCATCATCATGGCCTCCCGAAAGCTTTGTAGTATCATTTAATGTCAATGCATTTACCCACAGTAATTTCCCTGCGTCGTGCATTTTCTGTATAAACTCTTCCGATGCAAACTCATGATCATCTGCTTCAAAAATCACTTCTGCCCCAATCGTATTAATATGATACTTTCCTGTCAGCTCCAGCTGTTCTCTCTTTCTCACAATAGGCAGAAACATCATCTCGGGCGCCAGTTCTTCCAATAACTTTAATTCATTTTCTTCTGGATGGCTTTTTAAAATAATCTGTTCTTCCATATTGTGTCTTTTCAGATACAGAACAATGTCTTGCCAGAAAAACCAGCTTCGATCAATATTAATCAGGCATCTTCCCTTAAAGTGCTCCAAAATATCATCCAAAGAATTAACTCCTTCTGAAATTCGTTCCTGAATCCCATTAAGGAAATGAAGTTTTTTGATTTCTTCTGAAGACATCGTACGAATATCCAATTTTTCTCCAAAGACTCCTTTTTCCTGTCCATTGTGAAAAGCAAAAAACTTTCCATCTGTACTTTTAACCACATCAACCTCTATAATGTCTGCCCCATGAAGCAACGCATTTTCATACGCACCAATTGTATTCTGAATAATATTTCCTCCACAAGTTCCCCTATGCGCCGCCAACAGCACTTTTTGTTCTTTTAATCTATCAAACAAATATGTATTTTTATCCATGCTTGACTTCCTCCTGTCTCTTGTTGGCTTTAGTGTATCAGATTAATTGGTACGTGTCAATGTTTTTACAAAAAATTTTATTTGTTTTTACCTGATTTTTTCTTTTTCTCAAATAAAATATGTGTATTTTGTAGCTTTCCTCTCATATTTCCCTCCATTTTAACAATTGGTACGTTTAAATTTTTTCACTTTTTTTCTTTTTTCTCTTTTGTTTTTTGGATATCCATGTTATAATTTCTACAATATTAATATTAAATGAAAGGAGTTATCCATTTGGCTACTATAAAAGACATAGCGAAAGAAGCCGGAGTTTCCCATGGCACTGTATCAAACGTATTAAACAAAACCGGAAAAGTCAGTGCCGAAAAAATCCAATTAGTAGAAGCTGCAGCCAAACGACTTGGTTATAAGCTGAATACTCAAGCCAGACAGCTTCGGGGAGGCAGTTCAAAAAACATCTGCGTAATTCTTCCCAATCTGCAAATGCAGTGTTACGTAGATCTTTATGATAAAATTCAAGCAATTTTTTCTGGTTTTGATTATCAAGTTATCCTATTTACCACAGACCGAATTCCTTCTTCTGAAAAAAAAGCCTGGGATAAAACATTTGCGCTGCGTCCAGATGCAGTGATTTGCTCTACCTGTTTAGAAACAATTCCAGATTTGGACACTATCGAATTTCCTATTATTTTAATTGACTATAACCAGCTTTTAACCAATCCTACAATCTCTTATGCCTGTTTTGATTTTGTAAAAGCAGCAGAAGAGATAACCGAGCTAGTTAAAAGGAAAGGTTATAAAAATATTGCCCTTTTTTCTACATCTGGAAAATCAGCCAGCAAAACCATTTTTTCAAATACTCTAACTAAACTTTTGGGTAACTCTGTGTCATTGACACCTTTTAGCTCGGATGACAAGTTAATGTTTCATAAATCTTTTGAAATCATTCATTCTCATCCTAAATTTGATTTGGTCATTACTTTCCATGCAGAGCAGGCAGAATGTGTATATCAAGCAGCCTCATATACGTCCGAAGCTCAGTTTCCAGACATTATTACTATTTCCAGTTATAAGACCATTCCAGACAGCCGCTTTTTATCTTATGAATTAAATTACAAATATTTAGGGAAGCAGATTGCAGAAACGCTGCTCGAATCTTTTCGCTCAAAAGAAAAAAAGCCTCTGCATTTTGAATTAAAAAACGAAGGTTTTCGCTACTTATTCAGCAATCTTTCTACCCCAAACCAAAATGCTCCCTGCCATTCCATCAACATTTTAAGTTTAGAGTCCCCCGCCTCCAATGCTTTAAAAATGCTTCTTCCAGATTTCGAAAGGCGTACCGGCATTCAGGCCAATTTAACGATTCTCGCCTTCGATGAGCTTTATGATACTATCAGCACCATGGGAGGCAGTGGATATTATGACTTAATCCGTTCCGATGTAGCATGGATGTCTCATCTGGCAGAAAAAACCTATCTTCCTTTGTCCCAGCTGCCATTAGACCTTTCTGAGATTTTTGACAGCCTGATTGACGAGGCAAAAAATAGTTTTTCCTCAGCTGAACAGACGCGATATACCCTTCCATTTGATCCTAGTATTCAAATGCTTTTTTATCGCAATGATTTATTTGAAGATGCTATGATAAAACGACAGTATTACGAACTCTACAAAGAAGAACTTTCTGTTCCAAAAACCTTTGAACAATACAACAAGACAGCTGCTTTTTTTACTAAAAGCATCAATCCTGATTCTCCTGTAGATTTCGGGACTACATTAACCTTCGGTTCCGCAGGTGTTGCTGCCTGTGATTTTCTTCCCAGACTGCTGGCAATGGGAAAGTCTGTTTTTAATCAGAACGGGCTGTTGGCTATTAATACTCCTGATTGTCAGACAGCCATGAAAAATTATATCGAAACCTATCGCTACACTGATCGTTCCAACAATAAATGGTGGAAACAATCCGTAGAGAACTTTTCCCAGGGAAATACCGCCATGACCATTACCTTCAGCAATCATGCCTCCTATTTAATCAATAGTAAACATTCTAATGTCGTAGACAGATTAGGATTCGACCTTGTTCCAGGAGGAAAGCCTCTTTTGGGCGGTGGCGTAATTGGTATTTCTAAAGCTTCCCATCACGTAAAAGAATCCTGTGAGTTTTTAAAGTGGGTATACAGCGATGAAATTTCCAATATGTTAACCATACTAGGCGGTACTTCTGCTAACCGCTCTATTTATACCAATGGAGAAATCATTTCTCTATTTCCATGGTTAGAAACAGCCAAGTCCTGCTTCCGTTTCGGCTCCCGCAGAGCAGAAAGCCGCCGCTATCCACTATTTAACGAAAAAACTTTCGAAAATATTTTAGGCTCTGCCGTCAGAAGCTCCGTAACTGGTATGATGTCTATAGAAAGCGCCTTAAGTTATGCACAACAAATCGCAGAACAAACATTCCAACCTGGATGATTTTCTGCAAAAACACATTTTTCCATAAAAGGAGCAGCTTCGCCGCAGATTTCATATTCATCTGCGGAGAAACTGCTCCTTTTCTATTCCTATATTGAAGGATTTGAATATTGAATTACTTGTTTACTTTAAATATTCTTCCAGGGTCTTTCTGACTGCTCCAGGGCCTGCAAGCATCTTGCGGACCATCTCTTCTACTTTCCCGCCAAGTCCGGCCTCATAAAGGTTGACGCCAAATACTCCGGCATTTTCCAGTACCGGCTTTAACTGCCCTTGTAAGCTGTCTGGGTTTCCGACCTTGATGCCCTCTAATGCCTGGCTTAACTGATCTAACATCGGATCCGGGCTGACCGGCATCTCATTTCCAGCATCGTCTACCTTTAACAGATAGCGCAGCCATCCTGCTAATGCCAGCGGAATATAGGTCAGGCTGGACGCATCCATGTCCGGACGTGCCATATAGGATTTAATGGTTTCGCCAAAACGGATGGAAACCTTCTGACTGGTATCCGTTGCAATTCTCTGAGGCATATCCGGAATAAATGGATTCGGAAGTCTCTCTTCTACTACTTCTTTGATAAAGTCCATTGGCTTAATGATGCCAGGATCGGTTACAACCGGCATTCCTTCGTCATATCCAATGTGCTCAATCAGAGCAACCAGGTCTTTATCTTTCATCTCGTCTGCAATGCTCTTATATCCCAGCAGACAGCCATAAACTGCCAGTGCGGTATGAAGAGGATTTAAACAGGTGGTAACTTTCATTCTCTCGGTCATATTAACGGTTTCTCTGTCCGTCATATAAACGCCTGCTTTTTCCAGCGCCGGACGTCCATTGGGGAACCGATCCTCAATAACCAGGTACTGCGGAATCTCTGCATTTACAAAAGGCGCAATATAGGTGTTTTTGCTGGTAACGACCGGAGCCATCTCTTCAATGCCCAGTTCTTCCAACTGCACTTCAATCTCTTTTGCAGGTCTTGGAGTAATCTTGTCAATCATGCTCCACGGGAAGGAAACCTTTTCTTCATCCTTTAAATACTCGATAAATTCTTTTTCTACCAGTCCCTTTTCTGCCCAAGCATCGGCAATCTCTGTAACGCCTGCTTTTAACTTGGCTCCATTGTGGGAACAGTTGTCCATGCTGACCATGGCAATCGGAGCCGCGCCTGCTTTGTAACGCTCATATAACAGCGCTGCCGTAACGCCCATTGCATGAATCGGAGCTTTTGGTCCCTCCTCCATATCCTTTAATGCCAGACCAGACAGTTCTCCTGTCATGGTTCTTAAACTATATCCCTTTTCTGTGATGGTATAGCTTACCATCTGCAGGGAAGGACTGGCAAAAATTTTCTTCAGCTCGTCCCACTGGGAAGCGTCTTTGCTGTCTGCCCGCAGGCCCTTTGCAATAGATGCAATTACTTTTTTGTCAGTATTTCCATCCGGCTTTAAGCTGACCATCATGGTCATGCTGTCATAGGGGGTATAAATCTTATCGATAATATCATAGTCAAACGTATCTGCCGCAATGATTCCGCTGGTTTCACTGCCCTGCTCTAACAACGCCTGCTGCAAGTCTGCAATAAATCCACGGAAAATGTTGCCAGCTCCAAAATGAAGCCAAACCGGTTTCTTTTCGGTTTCCTCACACATCTGTTTCCAGTCAAATTTGGGAAGCGCTACGCCAGCCTTCTCCCAATCTTCCCTGGCTTTTAATCCTTCATAATTTAATTTCATTGTTTTCCCTCCTTAGATTTTAACCAGTCCGTCTGAGACAGGTATTTTTTCTAAAGTTTCCTATTTATCATTATACACGAATTGGCTGGCTATGTCTATTTTCCTTTTCTTTTTTAAATTTTTTTAATTTGCAAAAAGTGCTGCCGCACTGGTTTTAGCGCGGCAGCACCATAGATCGTTCTCTGGTGATGCAGAATCATCACTGAATTTTCTTTATACCATGTATCCGCCCTTCATCGGAGATACTGCGTGTTCGGAGTAAATTTTTAATACGCCTCTGGTATATTTTGCAGGCTTTGGCTGCCATGCTTTTTTCCGTTCTGCAAGAATCTTATCCACCTCTTCCTTTGGAAGCTCTTTTCCGTTAATTCCTACGATTTCCAGGATTCTTGCCGGAATGTCAATCTTAATCAGGTCACCTTCTTCCACCAGGGCAATGGGGCCGCCTTCTGCCGCTTCCGGAGATACATGGCCAATTGCAGGGCCTTTTGACGCGCCGGAAAATCTTCCGTCTGTAATCAGGGCTATGCTCTTTCCAAGTTCCGGATCAGAAGCAATCGCTTCGGTTGTATAGAACATTTCCGGCATACCGGATCCCTTGGGCCCTTCATAGCGGATAAATACCGCGTCGCCTGGCTGGATTTCATGGGACAATACTGCCGCAATGGCGTCTTCTTCGCAGTCAAATGGTCTTGCTCGGAGTACCGCCTGGAACATCTCCTTCGGAACTGCAGAATGCTTTACTACAGAGCCTTCCGGAGCCAGGTTGCCCTTTAAAATCGCTACGGTTCCATCCGTTCCGATTGGATTATCAAATGTACGGATTACATCCGTTCTCTTTAATCCCCATTTCTTTAAATATTCTTCACATTTATCGTAGAAACCATTCTTCTTTAATTCTTCCAGATTTTCTCCCAGAGTCTTTCCAGTTACGGTCATAACGTCCAGATGAAGCATGGACTTGATTTCTTCCATAACAGCCGGTACGCCGCCTGCATAGTAGAAGAACTGCGCCGGCCACTTGCCTGCCGGACGGATGTCTAACAGATAGTGAGCGCCTCTGTGCATCCGATCAAAGGTATCGGAATCCAGTTCCAACCCCAGTTCATGGGCCATTGCCGGAATGTGAAGCAGGGAATTGGTAGAACCGGAAATGGCAGCGTGTACCATAATTGCATTTTCAAAAGACTTCATAGTTACAATGTCACTGGCCTTTAAACCCATTTTTGCCAGTTCCATAATCTGTTTTCCTGCCTTATAAGCCATGTCTTTTAAATCCTCGCAGGTTGCAGGCATTAACGCAGAACCAGGAAGCATCAGGCCAAGCGCTTCTGCCATTACCTGCATGGTAGATGCCGTTCCCATAAACGAGCAGGCGCCGCAGGATGGACAAGCATTATGCTTATAATACGTAAACTTTTCTTCCGTAATCTCGCCTCTCTGGCACATGGCAGAATACATTCCAATCTGTTCCAGGGTCAGTAAATCCGGACCTGCGTCCATAACTCCTCCGGTAATAACGATGGAAGGCATATCCAGTCTTGCAAGTCCCATCAGGCAGGCCGGTACAGACTTGTCGCAGCTTGCGATAAATACGCCGCCGTCAAATCCTGTGGAGCTTCCATGAATTTCAATCATGTTGGCAATCATGTCCCTGTGCGCCAGAGAATAGTTGATTCCGTCGTGACCCTGGGCAATTCCGTCGCAAATATCTGTGGTATAATATCTGGCGCCCTTTCCGCCTGCATCCTTGATTCCTCTCATGGCTTCTTCAACGAAAATGTTTAAGTGGGCGCTTCCTGGATGACTGTCTCCAAACGTGCTCTCCACTAAAATCTGCGGTTTGTCTAAATCTTCTACTGTCCAGCCCATACCAATTTTCAGCGGATCATTTTCCGGGGCCAGTTTTCTTACTCTCTGACTGTTCCATTCCATAACGTTTTCCTCCTAAAATTTAATGATTCTATTTCGGCCTTTAAAGTCATATGATGTTTTGTATTTTTATCCTAGCATATTCCAGATATTTTTTCAATACATCAGACTACTTTTTATAATTTAATAGGGGTCTGCTCCTCAAAGGAAACCGACCCCCTGCTTTGATAACGAAGGTTTATATTTGGGAATCCGATTCTTTAATTAACTTTTTAATCAGATTCCGGTTATAGGCCATATGCATCATCATGGCACTTTTTGCTCCAATTGGATCTCTTTCCGCAATGGCGTCCACCACGGCTCTGTGGGTGGAAATTGTTTCTTCTTTCAGCATCTTATGAGTCACATTTACAAACACCATAACTGCTGTGTCAATAATCGGAATCAACTGTCCTACTACCCTGTTTTTGGAACACTTTGCCACACAGGTATGAAAATCAATATCATCCCGGACGTAGTCTTCCCCATTTTCCAGTTTCTTTTCTATCTGTCTGCACAGCCGCCTCAGCTCTTCTATGTCTTCATCTGCCGCATTGCGGGCAGCCATTTCTGCAATTCCAGGCTCCAGCAAAATGCGGACGTCTGCCAGATCCAAGGCCAGGCTCATCCGATCACCCAGTCCCTGCAAGCCCAATGGATCCAAGTCGGCAGGCGTCTGATTCATCACATAGGTACCAGAACCTCTACGGACTTCCAGCACGCCTTTGGAAACCAGAAGTTTTACCGCTTCCCGAATCGTACTTCTTCCCACGCCAAACCGCTCCGCAAGTTCAAACTCATTAGGGAGTTTTGATCCAATCTCAAACGGAGTGTCGATAATGTACCGATAAATCTGTTCTTCTGTCTGCTCTGCCAATAATTTCCGTTTAATATTTGAAAGTTCTCCTGTTTTCTCCATATTTTACCCCAAAAATAAAAAATAGCTGCCGCAAAATCTTGTTGTCATTTTGCAGCAGCCATATACAGCCTGTTTGAAATTTCTCGTAATTTAAGCTTCCGGCTTTTCAATCTGGATAATCGCCTGCTTCTGCATCGGGATGCGGCAGTTTTTGTTGCTGCCAAACTCTACGATAACGGTGTCCTCGGTCATGTCAATAATCACGCCATAGAAGCCGCTGGAAGTCAGAACCGTATCTCCTACTGCGATGCTGGCCATTAATTCCTGCATTTTTTTCTTTTCCTTCTTCTGGGGTCTGATGGCAATGAAGTACATTAATCCGAAAATTGCTGCCAGATAAATTACCCAGAAGCCAATTCCCATTGTGCCTGTTGCAACCATTTTTTATTTCCTCCTTATGATTCGGGGAGCTTTCGCCTCGCCTTATGCTCCCATATTATTTCTGACCAGTTACGCCGGCAAGCTTTTCTGCCTTGTATTCTGCGTAGCGGTGTTCTTCGATGGCGTCGCGAATCTCACTCATCATTGTATTATAAAAATAAAGATTATGCAATACACAGAAACGCATTCCCAGCATCTCTTTTGCTTTTAACAGGTGACGGATATACGCTCTGCTATATCCTCCCCTGCAGGCCGGACAGCCGCAGCCTTCCTCAATAGGGCGGGAATCCAGCTCATACTGGGAATTAAACAGGTTCAGCTTTCCATGATTGGTGTACACATGGCCATGACGTCCATTACGGGACGGATATACGCAATCGAAGAAATCTACGCCTCTGTCTACTGCTTCCAGGATGTTAGCCGGCGTTCCAACTCCCATCAGGTAAGTCGGTTTGTCCTGAGGCAGATGTGGAACGGTCACATCCAGAATATGATACATTTCCTCGTGGCTTTCCCCTACTGCCAGGCCGCCTACTGCGTAACCATCTAAATCCATGGCTGCAATTTCTTTTGCATGGGCAATTCTCACATCATCCAGCACGCCGCCCTGGTTGATTCCGAAAAGCAGCTGCTCTTTGTTGATGGTGTCCGGCAGACTATTGAGCCTCGCCATCTCCGCTTTACAGCGAGCCAGCCATCTGGTAGTTCTTGCCACGCTGTTTTCAATGTATTTCCGTTCTGCCATGCTGGGCGGACACTCGTCAAAGGCCATGGCAATGGTAGAACCTAAGTTAGACTGAATCTGCATACTCTCTTCCGGCCCCATAAAAATCTTATGACCGTCAATATGGGAGTTAAAATAAACGCCCTCTTCCTTAATCTTCCTAAGACCTGTTAAGGAAAATACCTGGAATCCGCCGGAATCGGTCAGAATCGGTCTGTCCCAGTTCATAAACTTGTGAAGGCCGCCAAATTCTTTAATCAGCTTATCTCCTGTTCTCACATGGAGATGATAAGTGTTGGACAGCTCTACCTGGGTACCAATGTCTTTTAAATCATTGGTAGAAACGGCACCTTTAATGGCTCCCACTGTGCCCACATTCATAAACACCGGAGTCTGAATCGTGCCGTGGACGGTTTCCACGCTGGCGCGTTTCGCCCGTCCCTCGGTTGTAATTAATTGATATTTCATCTATTATTTCTCTTTCTTACCGGAACGTTTTACTTGTTCTTTTTTCTGCTTTCCAGTGGTCATTACATACCACAAAGCGCCGGTAATGCATACGGAAGAATACGTTCCGCAGACAATACCTACCATCAGAGGAAGTGCAAACTCACGAATGGAGGATACTCCCATCAGGTACAATACGAATACCATGACAAACGTGGTCAGGGAAGTATTAATGCTTCGTGTAAAGGTCTGGGTAATACTTGCGTTTACCAATTCCTTTAAGTCTTTCTTGCCCTGGACTGCCAAGTTTTCACGGATACGGTCGAAGATAACAATGGTTGCGTTGATAGAGTAACCAACAATGGTCAGCATACACGCAATGAAGGTAGAACCAACGGACCATTTTGCAATGGCATAACAGGTAATCACTACCAGCACGTCATGTACCAGAGCCAGAACTGCACTGGCTGCAAACCGGATGTCCTTAAACCGGAACCAGATGTAAAGCAGCATACATACTGTTGCAATAGCAGTTGCTAAGAATGCGTCTTTCTTCATTTCATCACTAACTGCGCCGGAAATGCTTTCTGCTGTGATCTTCTCCTGTTCTACTCCGAAGTTTTCCACTAATGCGTCATTTAATGCCTGACGCTCGTCCACATCCAAAGCACGGGTCTTGATGATAACTTCATTGGTGCCTGCAACCTTCTGGGTCTGGATTCCAGCATCTTTGGTAATGCTTTCTACTACCGGAACGACTTCTGCAGAAATCTGCTCCAGGGTCATATCCTCATTAAAGGTTACGTTGGTGGACGTACCGCCCTTAAAGTCTAAGCTGTAGTTAAACATATCGCCGGTGTTGACTTTGTTGATACCCATGCCCACAAATCCGGCTGCAACGACTGCTAAGGAAATAATAAAGCAGATGTTTCTCTTGCCCAGGAAATCAATGACTTTTCCGTCCTTTTTGCTGCCATACAGCTTTGCATTTTCAAAGCCTAAGTTGTACAAGGCGCGAAGAACAAATCTGGTCACGAATAACGCGGTAAACATGGACAGCACAATACCAAGCGCCAGGGTAGATGCAAATCCTTTTACCGTACCGGATCCCTTCCAGAACAAGACTAACGCTGCAATCAGAGTCGTAATGTTGCCGTCTACAATTGCAGATAAAGCTTTCTGGAAACCGGTCTTAATTGCAGATTTTACAGTCTTTCCAACTGCAATCTCTTCTTTAATACGGGTAAAGATAATTACGTTTGCGTCTACTGCCATACCGATGGACAGGATAATACCAGCCACACCAGGCAGGGTCAGGGTAATTTCAAATGCAGACAGCAGAATCAGAATCAGTCCTACATACAAGCACAGTGCAATCACGGATGCAAGACCAGGAATCAGATATACTACTATCATAAATACAGCTACCAGAGCAAATCCGATTACGCCTGCTTTTAAACTGGTGGAAATCGCAGTAGAACCTAATTTTGCACCTACTACGTTGGAACGCAGTTCTTCTAACTCCAGGGACAGGGAACCGATACGGATAGTAGAAGCCAGATTTTCAGCCATCTCGAACGTCTCGATACCGGTAATCTCACAGGAACCCTGGGTAATTTCATTCTGTACAATTGGGCTGGATACTACCTGGTTGTCGTAGATAATAAAAATCGGTTTTCCAATATTGGCTTTGGTTGCTTCTGCAAATGCCTGTTTTCCTTCCTCATTGAAAGTTAAGGAAACCACGTATTTGTCCATTCCCGTTGTGTCGTCCTGATACATTCCTGCCTTGGCGGAAGTCACCTTGGTGCCGTCCAGCACTGTTTTGCCGGTTTCGTCACAGAACACCAGGGAACCTGGTTTTCCCAGTTCTTCCAGAATGGTATTGGCATCCGATACGCCTGGAATGTCAATGTTAATCCGGTTGCTGCCTTCCTGATACACTTCTGCTTCTGTACTGTAGTTTTGTACACGCTGCTGAAGCTTATAAATGGTATCAGACATTTCTTCATCCGTCGGGTCTTCTTTGACGGTCTGGTAAGTAATGCTGACACCGCCGGCTAAATCTAAGCCCAGTTTAATCTCATCCATGGTCTGATAACCCAGAAAGCCAAATACCACAACTGCTGCTATGGTCAGAATTAAACTCAGCAGACCCTTTGTTTTGCTGTTTTTCATGGTTGATTATCTCCTTTTCCTTGTCAATCCTCAAGCGCCGCTTTAATCATTACTGCACATTCGATTCGTTTTTTCTGCATCTCACAGCCAATGTCGTAAGCGTCTGTGATGGATCCGTGGAAATTGTAGGAATTTGCTGCGCAGCCGCCGCTGCAGTAGAATCTTGCAAAACAATTTCTGCATTTTTCTTTTGCATACACATTGCAGAGTTTAAACTCATCGCGGATTGCCGTATTGGTTACACCTATATCTACATTGCCAAGAAGGAATTCTTCCTTTCCGACAAATTGGTGACATGGATAAAGATCTCCCCAAGGGGTAACAGCCAGGTACTCGGTTCCGGAACCGCATCCAGAAAGACGTTTTGCAACGCAGGGCCCCTGCTTTAAGTCTACCATGAAATGGAAGAAGGTAAATCCTCTTCCTTCTTTGTGGCGTTTTACATACTCAGCTGCCAGTCTGTCGTACTCCGCTAAAATCTGAGGAAGATCTTCTTCTCTAATCGCGTAATCTTCTGTAGGCTCTGCCACTACCGGCTCCATAGACATTTTCTTAAAGCCTAAGTCTGCATAGTGGAGTACGTCTTCGCCAAAGTCCAGATTCTTATTGGTAAAGGTGCCGCGGACAAAGTAGTCCTTGTCTCCCCGAAGCTCTGCAAATTTCTGGAACTTGGGCACAATTAAGTCATAGCTTCCTTTTCCGTTGCGGAATGGACGCATATGATCGTTGACTTCCTTACGGCCGTCCAGGCTTAAGACTACGTTGCTCATTTCTTTGTTGCAGAACTCCATAATCTCGTCATTTAACAAAACGCCGTTAGTCGTCAGGGTAAAACGGAATTTTTTATTGTGTTCTTTTTCCTGGGAACGGCCGTATTCAACCAGACGTTTTACTACGTCCCAGTTCATCAACGGCTCTCCGCCGAAAAAGTCTACTTCCAGATGCTGTCTGTTGCCGGAATTGGCAATGAGGAAATCAAGGGCTTTCTTTCCTACCTCGTAGCTCATTAATGCACGGCGGCCATGATACTCGCCTTCTTCTGCAAAGCAGTAGCGGCAGGCCAGATTGCAGTCGTGGGCAATGTGCAGACACAGCGCTTTTACCACTGTTTTCCGTTTCTTGAAATCAGCTACATACTCCTTATAAATGTCCTCCGTAAACAGCTGTTCCATGTCGATAAGTTCCTGGATGTCTTCCAGAACTTCTGCGACCTCTGTATCCGGATATTTGCCGGATAAGCGCTCCTTTACCAGGATTACTGCCTCTTCTGGCAGTTTTTCCGGCTTTTCCATATCAGGAATCTTTGCTTCCTCTGCCAGAACCTGAACTGCGTCATAAAATACCGGATCTACGGAATGGACAGAACCGCTGTTAACGTCCATAACGATATAGTAGCCATTATTAATATATTGATGAATCACTGAATATTCTCCTTATCTAACTGTTTCCCTGCCGCCATCCGGCAGACAGATATACGGGGCAGACACCGAGAAAACCTGCCAGCGGCAGGTTTTCCGGATGCTTGACAACGAAAATACCCCCTACAATCCTGGAAGACCGTAGGGGTTTCTTGTCTGCCTCTTCCTTGTCCTGACTGTCAGGCCATGTCAGCCTGCCAGCCTTTGTAAACTAGCGGTTGCTGTTCTCGCAAGCCTGGTTTCCTACTGTACAAGAGGTTTTGCAAGCGGACTGGCAGGAAGTCTGGCACTCGCCGCATCCGCCCTTCTTCATGGACTCCTTTAAGGTGTTTGCATTTAAAGTCTTAACGTGCTTCATCCCAAGTTCCTCCTATCTTAAAAATATTGAATGTAACAGTTCAGGCGCCGGTTTTCTCATCGAATGGACATTCGATACTTCTTGACCGGTCTTTCAGGTCAAGAAGATGCGCCGCCTTGAGCCGTTCCATTTGAACAATGTACATAATTTCTTTGCAAGTATATCACAGATAGATAGGCTTTTGCAAGTATATCTTGTACAGCTCCGGAATATATTAAAGCAAATCCTGCTGATGCAGAAATGAGGTTCTTATGACTAACGGATTTGTGAAACCTCTGCTCCGTTCCCTGCTGTTTTCCTACCTTGCTACCGGCATTCTTTTGTTTGCCTTATCCCTTGGACTGTATAAGTTTCGTTTCCGTCCTGCCCAGGTAGGGCTGGCCGTCCATCTCATCTACGCGGTCACCTGTTTTTTGGGCGGCTTTTTAGCTGGAAAATCCCTGCGCCAGCGCCGTTTTTTCTGGGGATTCTTAACCGGGGCTGCTTACTTTCTGGTGCTTTTTTTCATGTCTGCCGCCCTGGACAAAGGGATTACCGCAGACATGAACCAGATTCTGACCGTTCTTGGAATCTGCGCCGCTTCCGGCACCATTGGGGGAATGGCAAGCTAGCATGGATTCAAAAAGGCGTACTGCATCTCCTGCAATACGCCTCTTTCTTATGATGATTAAAGTTCTTCTTTTTCCGTTTCTGGCTGTTCCAACCGGTAAATGTGAATCTTTTCAATCCGGTTTTTATCCATTTTCTCTACCAGGAATCGGAGTCCCTCATGTTCCACGGCCTCGCCTTCTTCCGGCAGATGATCCAGAAAGCCTATTACCAGACCTCCAATGGAATCATAATCCTCAGATTCCAAATTCAAGCCCAGCTGGTCATTTAAATCATCCAGCTTCATGGAACCTTCTACAATATATTCGTTAGGACTGATTTTGGTCAGACTGTCTTCCTCGTCCTCGTCATATTCATCCCGAATCTCTCCTACGATCTCCTCCAGCATATCTTCCAGGGTAATCAAGCCTGCCGTCGCGCCGTATTCATCCAGCACGATTACAATGTTATTGGAAGTCTTCCTCATCTCTACCATCAGCTCGGCTACCTTTTTAAATTCATAGGTATATAAAGGCTGCCGCAGATAATCCCTGATCGAGAAATGCGCCTTGTCCTCTTCTGTCAAAAGCAGCAAATCCTTCATGTTAATGATGCCGATTACATTGTCCGTTGTTTCCTCATACACCGGAATACGGGTAAACCGGTCTTCCCTGAAAATGGCAAGAAGTTCCTCATACGTAGCCTCTACATCTGTAAAAGACATATTAATTCTGGGAACCATAATGTCTTTTGCCAATGAATCCCCAAAATCAAATACGTTGGTAATCATCTTCTTCTCTTCAGTCTCAATTACGCCCTCTTCATGGCTGACTTCCACAATGGTTCTCAGCTCATCTTCTGTAATGGATTCCTGTTTCTTGTTGGGGTCTATTTTCATCAGACGCAGAACGCCATAAGATAGTTTATTAATCACAAAAATAACAGGGGTCATTACCACCATCATATAATAGATAATTCGTGCATTTTTTAACGCAATGGAATCTGCTGAGATAGTTGCCATAGTTTTCGGGGTAATCTCGCCGAAAAGCAGAATCAACAAAGTCAGAACACCAGTAGCAAACCCAACTAACCTGCTGCCCCACAAATTCGTTACCAATGTGGTCACCATAGAAGATGCATACAGATTGACAATGTTATTTCCAATCAGAATCGCAGAAAGCATCTTTCCCTGATCTTCCACCACCTTGTTTACATACATGGCCGGCTTTGATCCTGCCTCTGCAAGGGTACGCATCCGAATCCGGTTCACTGTAGTCAGTGCTGTCTCTGTAGATGAGAAAAATCCAGATAGAATCAGTAGAATTACAATTATGATACCTTGTATCACGACGTCAGACGACGGGTCCAAAAAAAATCACTCCTTCTTTTGTTTTTAGTAGTGATTTTACAATATTTCCATCATTCTGTCAATATGGGGAGAAAACCGCCTGACCTTTATCCATTTTTTATCAGCTGACCTCAAAATACCAGTTTTTATATATAAGCGAATCCACTACCATCACTTTGTAATTCAGCCAGGACAACTTTACATTTATAAAGAGCATAAAATTTTCTAAATTTAACTTTGTTACTTTCCTATAAGTGTACTCACTGTTCTGCTATTTCCCAGCCCTGGCTTTCTGGAATCCTTCCCTTACCCAGCTGCACACTTCTACCAGCAGGGCCAGCAGTACGCCTGCAAATACAAACAGATCTCCCAGATTGAAAATCACTTTTTTCAGTCCTTTTACATCAAAGCTAAAGTAATCCACCACATAGCCTCTCTTATACCGGTCGAAAATATTGCTTAACGCGCCTCCTACGGTCAGGGAAAATGCAGTTTTCTCGGCAAGATGTCCCTTTTTCCCCATCAGATAAGCCAGTGCCCCAAATACTGCGGAAGCTGCTGCTACCGGAATCATCTTGACCAGTTCTGTTTTCTCTTTCAGAAAACCAAATGGGAATCCAGAATTATGGCTTTTGTGAAGAATAATCTTTCCCTTGCTTTTCTCCAGTTCCTTTGGAAAACATTCGTCCTTCTGCTCCTCTATCAATTCTTTCAAACACAAATCTAAAAACGCCAGCGCTGCAATCAATCCAATCCAGAACATCCTGTCACCTTCCTCTTTTTTATCGTTTTTCCATCATCCTGAATCATTAGCGTCAGTGTACACTGATGTTATCATTTTACTATGTTGGGACCGGTTCGTCCAGTGAATGTTTTCATTCCCCTCCACATATACTATACAAAAAATGCCGGAGGGACTTATGGCTGCCTGTACGGTTGACATTACCTCAGAAGACTTCACGGATTTTATTTACCGCCTCGGAAGCGAAGGCTGGCTTTCTGCAGAACCGGACGCCATGCCGGTATGCTCAGATTATGCATTTCCAGGCTATTCCATCATCTATCTTCCCTCTGAACATACTCTTCCCATTTCTCTTGAAAAATATCCTTATTACGCTATCCCAAAACTTTTTACCCTGTTAGACACCTCTGCCCTGGAATCTTCCGGAATTTTCCAGGTATTTAATCAGCCTTCCTTAGGCCAGAAAGGACGTGGAACACTGATCGGTTTTCTTGATACCGGAATTGACTACCGAAGTCCTGTCTTCCGGAAGCAGGATGGTTCTACCAGAATTTTGGGAATCTGGGACCAGACCATTCCCAAACCCTTAAATCCCCGTTCTTCTGATCCAGCCGTATCGGACAGTTCTTCTGCCAAAAAAGAAGGCCCGTTTGATTTTCTCCAGTATGGCGTCCATTTTGGAGAAGAACAGATCAATGAAGCCCTGGCTTCTCCGGATCCTCTTTCTCTGGTTCCTTCCAAAGACACTCTGGGACATGGTACTTTTTTAGCCGGAGTAGCAGCGGGAACCGCCCTTCCGTCTTCGGATTTTTCCGGCGCAGCCCCTGAAGCTTCCTTAGCCATAGTAAAGCTAAAACCCGCTAAGCAATATCTGCGGGAATTTTTCTGTATCAGCAAAGGCGCTCATGCCTACCAGGAAAATGACATCATTTTGGGAATCCGCTACCTTTCCGAAGTAGCCAGATTTTACCGGATGCCCCTGGTGGTCTGCATCGGCCTGGGAACTAACTTAGGAAGCCATGGAGGAACCTCTCCTTTAAGCTTATCTTTAGGCAGTATTACCCAGTCCATCGGCGCTTGTACGGTGATTGCTGCTGGAAATGAAAGCGGTTTGGGACACCATTATGTCGGATCTGTCCCCAGCGATTCCCAGCCGGACGAGGTGGAAATACGGGTAGGAGAAGGCGAAAATGGATTTGTAACCGAGCTGTGGGCTTCTACGCCGGAAACCTATACGGTCGGATTTGTTTCTCCAAGCGGAGAAACCATCGGACGGATTCCCCTTACCTTAAGCAGCAACGCTACCATTTCCTTCCTTTTAGAACCCACTGTCATCTTTGTCAGCTACCGTCCCCATGAATTAAGTTCTGGAAAACAACTGGTCTTTATGCGGTTTCTCAATCCTTCCCCTGGTATCTGGCGGATTCGGGTCTACAGCAATCTTTTGCTGGATGGAGACTACCATATGTGGCTGCCTGCAGAAACCTTTATTTCTCCCAATACCGTCTTTTTGCAGCCCAATCCTTCTTCCACCATTACTTCTCCCGGCAATACCCCCCAGCCCATTACCATCGGAGCATACAACCATGAAGCCGGAAACATTTTTATCCATTCCGGAAGAGGGTATACCATTGACGGACGGATTAAACCGGATATTGTAGCCCCCGGTGTGGAAGTTTACGGCCCCGGCATCGTTCCAGAAGCCGCATATCGCACCTTAGCGCCAGATGAAACGAATTCCGCATCCCCTCTCCCTGAAGTTCCTATGGTTCGCAAAACCGGTACTTCTATCTCCGCCGCCATTACAGCAGGCGCTGTGGCCAATCTGCTTTCCTGGGGGATTGTGGAAGGCAATGATCCTTCTATGAGCGAAGCCGCTATCCGTTCTTACCTGGTCCGCGGCGCCACAAGAAGCAGGGCTTTTACCTATCCCAATAAAGAGTGGGGTTATGGAAGCCTGAATCTTTACAATACCTTTCTGCAGCTGCGGGAGTAAGAGAGCAAAATAGGGCGCGCCGCAGACGGCACGCCCCATAATTTCTTATCCCCTCATCTGTACCAGAGGCCCTCCATGTTTTTCTAAGTAAGGCCTTGTAATGACAACGGAACCAATATTCGGATCTTTTGGAATTTCATACATAATATCCAGCATAAACTCTTCCAGAATGGCTCTTAACGCACGAGCGCCAGTCTTTCTCTTAATGGCTTCCTGTGCAATCCAGGTAAGAGCCTCGTCTTCAAAGACCAGCTTTACCTCATCCATTGCAAGAAGTTTCTCATACTGCTTTAAGATAGCGTTTCTCGGCTCTTTCAAAATCCGAACCAGCATATCTTCACTTAAACTCTTTAACGTAACGGTAACCGGCAGACGGCCTAAAAACTCCGGAATCATACCGAATGCCCGCAGATCATCGTTGGTTACATACTTTAAAATATCATCGTCATTTTCAAATTCATCTTTTAACGCGCTGTTAAATCCAATGGAGGATTTGTTGGTCAAGCGCTCCTTGATGATATTTTCCAGTTCTGGAAATGCTCCGCCGCAGATAAACAGAATATTATCCGTATTGACGGTTGCCGTAGGCGTCATGGCGTTTTTCTGGTTTGCTCCTACCGGCACTTCCACAATGCTTCCCTCTAACAGCTTTAGCAACTCCTGCTGTACGGATTCTCCGCTGACGTCTCTGGTATGGGTCTCTTTTTTCTTGGCAATCTTGTCAATCTCGTCGATAAAAATAATGCCTCTCTCTGCCTTTTCCACGTCATTGTCTGCAGCCGCTAACAACTTGGAAACAACGCTCTCAATATCGTCGCCGATGTATCCCGCTTCTGTCAGAGACGTCGCGTCTGCAATCGCTAACGGAACATCCAGAAGCTTTGCCAGGGTTTTTACCAGATAAGTCTTTCCGCTTCCAGTAGGTCCAATCATCAGAATATTGGATTTTTCAATTACCACCCCATCCTCTTTGGCTTCTTTTCTCCAGTCCACAAGGGCGCGTTTGTAATGATTATAAACGGCTACAGACATTACCTTTTTCGCCTGGTCCTGTCCGATTACATATTGATCCAGCTGAGCCTTAATCTGATGGGGCGCAGGAATGTCCTTCATAGTCAGAGTCTGCGTCTTTCCCGTTTTTTTCTTTACCTTTTGTTTTTGAGGAATTTCCATACTTTCCGGAGGAACCGGCATGAAATCATTGAAATTCAGATTCATATACGGCATATTCTGAATTTTAGAAAAATCAATACCATTGTTTTGAAGAGAATCAAATGCCTTCTGCATACAGTCGCTGCATATACACATATTCCCAGGCATGGTAATCATTGGGCCTGCCTTGCTTTCCGGGCGGCGGCACATATAGCAGATCTTTTCGTATCGATCCTCTTTTGACGAGGTATCTTCTTTATTCTGTTCTGTTTTATCCAAGGTATTTTCGAAACCTTCTTTTTCCTTATCGTCCAATTTTATTCTCCTTTTGTGTGATCAGACTTCATCCGTATCCAGCAGCCCTTTCCCAAAACTACTGTCCTACGTGTGTTCTCTGCTATTAGCAATAGTTAGACTAGTATATTATAAGGTATTTACGCTATAGAAACAAGAGAATGCTGTAAATTTAATGAACTTTTTAGAAAAGAACAGCAGCATAAGGGGAGTTTGTCCGCACTTATCCTGCTGTTTTTACTGGTTCCTTCTTTTATCTCCAGAATCCTCTCTGGCTCTGGGACTGTGCCTCTGGTTTGGATTCTGTTTCTTCTTCCGGTTTGCTTCCTAAAACAATGTCTATCTGCTTTTCTACATACTGGCCATTTTCCAGACGCATCACCGTCATAGTAACGGTTGTTCCGCTCTCATAGTATGTCAGCATATTTTTCAGTTCTTCCATGGTGCGGATAGACTGGTTATCAATCTTAGTAATAATATCTTTTTCCTGAAGTTCGGACTGGCTGGCAGCTCCGCCTTCTACCACTTTGTATACGAATACGCCTACCGGCATTCCGTACAAAGAAGCATCCTGCTCGCTGACATCTGTTCCCTGGATTCCCAAATAACCCTGTTTTTCTGCATCTACTGCAATTCTGGTCTTCTGGTTCATCAGGTCTTTGATAATATCCTGAGCCTCTGATACCGGAATGGCATATCCAACGCCTTCTACGGAGGTTGCAGAGGTCTTTGCCTCATTGATACCAATGACTTCGCCCTTCATGTTGACTAAAGCGCCGCCGCTGTTTCCTGGGTTAATGGCTGCATCTGTCTGAATGACGTTTTTCGTTGCTCCGCTTTCATCTACTTGAATCTGTCTGTCCACAGCGCTGATATAGCCTACGGTAGTAGTCTGTCCATAACCTAATGCATTACCAATGGCAATTACGCCCTGTCCCATTTTCAGTTCTTCCGAATCTCCCAGAACTGCCGGTTTGATGCGGCTCTTGGTATCATCTGGAATCTGGTCTAACGGAACTGCAATTACTGCCAGGTCTGCTACCGAATCGGTTCCTTTTATAGCCGCGTCTACGGAAGTTCCGTCGATAAAGGTGGCTTTGATCTCTTTGGAATCCTCGATTACATGGTTATTGGTAACAATCAGAAGCTCCGTATCATTTTCTCCTACAATAATTCCGCTTCCGCTGCTGGGAACTTCATAGGTCTGGTTGCCGTAAAACCAGTTCTGGGTAGTATATAATACAGTATTGTCAATAGATACCATAGACGGCATTACATCTTCTACAATTGCGGAAACGTCCATCACTACTGCGCCATCTGTATTTTCTGCGGTCTGTGCCTGTGCCACTGCCTCGGAAGATGCCGCTGTCTGAGGCGCTACTTCTTTGGTCTCTGCTGGAGTTTCAACTGCATTGCCTGCTAAAAGACTATTCGACAATACGTTGATTCCCACCATCGTTCCGCCGGAAACTACACCAAACAGCAGTGCTGCCGCCGTAATGACTCCCGCTTTTTTTGCCATGCCTCCTTTTTTCTTCTGCCGGTTTGGACCTGTGCCCTGATGCTGATTATTGGGCTGAGGCTGGCCATTGTTCGAATATGGATTTTGATAATAATTTGGTCTTACAGGCCCGCCCTGATATGGATTTGGCTGTCCCTGACCGTTCTGGTACGGATTTCCCTGATGCTGATTATTAGACTGGCCATTTGCCTGGCTGTTTAACTGTGGCTGGCCGTTTGCCTGGCTGGATGCATATGGATTTCCCTGAGGCTGGCCGCCTGCATTTCCATTGTAATACTGGTTTTCACTGGCACGATAAGGTCCTTCATACGAAGAATGATTCTGCTCCTTATTCTCCTTCAGTACAAAATTAACGGATTCGTCTTTTCTGGTGTCGTTTTCTATGTGATTGGAATCCGGATTCATACCATTTTCATTGTTTCTTTCGTTTTGTTCATTCATAATGATAAGCTCCTTCCTCGATTTCCTTTTGATAGTACCCAGTTTACCAAGCATTTGTGACCAAATTGTGATAAATTCATAATCAATTTATGAAAAACTGCCGCAGAATGAAATCCTTCCAGATCTCATACTGCGGCGGCGTTTTTTCCGGCTGCACACCGGCTTATATGACAGGCTTTTTTACAAGCCTGGCCCTATATTGTCATAGTTTTCTGTGGGGACTGGCGTAATCGTAGACGGTCCGCTTTGTCCGCCTCCAGGCTCTCTGCCTGAAACATTGTTTCCAGATGAAGGCCCGTTTGTGGAATTGTCAATGATTCCAGAGCCATTCGGGCCTCCGGAACTGCCTGGCTCCAGACCCGTTCCAGGTCCGACTCCTTCGGTTGTCTCTTCCGCTCCAGGACTGATTGGCCTGGTAGGAGCAGTCGGGGCTGTAGGTTCCGTTGGATAAGGAGACGATGGTCTGGTCGGACTCGTACTCTCTCCTGGTTTGATCGTTCCGGAAGAACCTGATTCCGCTGGGGTAACCGGTGTCAGCGGACGGCCATTTTCATCCTCTGTCTCTCCATCCACAATCGGATTGCCATCTACATCGGTTTCTCTCGGTTCTTCCAGCAGGTTTCCGTCTTCATCAATCCGACGGCCTTCCTCATCAATCAGGAATCCGTACTCATCAATGCGGCGGCCCTCTTCGTCTACCAGATTTCCTTCTTCATCATAGAAGTTTCCTTCTTCATCGGTTTCAAAGGTTGGAGCGCTGCTGCTCGTTTTATCCGTTTCTTCTGTCGTCTTTGTCGGCGATTTGCTGCTTGGAATAACGCCGTTATCGGTCGGTACGTTCTTAATCGCAGTTCCTGCCTTATACATACCGGTATCGCTGGCAATCTTAGCGCTGATTTCCTTTACCGTACTGCTTGGCACATAGTTTTCTTCGCCAAACAAAAACTCGTGAAGAGCGATTACATTGCTTTCCAGCGTCTGGGGAATTACGCAGGCGCCTTTTTTGGGAATACTTGCCTCGCCTCTTGCAGCAGGGAAGCCCATCGTATCTCCAATGTGATATTTAGACACATTTTTCAGCATTCCAAAAATATCATTTACATCAATACAGGTAGAAACCTGCGGCAGTACCGCGCCTACAAGACTGTTTAACGTTGCCAGATCTGCTTTTACCGCTTTGTCAAATGCGGCTTTTATTACCTTTCTCTGACGCTCGGTACGGGCATAGTCCGTATCCATCAGACGAAGGCGGCCATAAGCAACTGCCTGGACACCGTCCAGATGATTTTCCCCTGCATGGGTCAGCTGATGGGAACCGATTCCCGTTCCCTTTACTGTCTCAGTAATAAAGGAGTTAATGTAATAGAACTCTGCCTTGCTGATATTCATATCAATGCCGCCCAGGGCATTAATTCCGTTGGCAACTGCGTTCCAGTTAAAGGTTACATAATCCGTAATGTTTAAATCCAGGTTTTTATTCAGGGCTTTTACTGCCTGGGTCGGACCTCCTACAAAATAAGCCTGGTTAATCTTATTATAGGTTCCCTTATCATCCAGATTCAAATAAGAATCCCTGAATACTGATACCAGCTTAATCTCTCCGGTATCCTGATTGACATCGCAAATCATAATAACATCTGAGTTGGTTCCTTTTAAGACGTTTTTATCCCGGCTGTCCACGCCGAATACCGCAAAGGTCCAATGGCCTTTCATATATTCCGGCACTTCTACGGAGAACACCGGATTGGTTACATCTTTTGCATCCCAGTCGGAAGATTGAACAATTAAACTCCATTTTCTGGCAAAAAACGCATAAGTAAAAATAAAGACCAGGGCAATGCACTCTGCTATAGCCAGTGTAATCAGACGGCGCTTTTTCCGGTTCTTTGCCGTTTTTTCCGCTTGCTTCTTTGCCGCCTGGCTGGTCGCTGTGATTCTTCCTCCGTTACTGTCCCTGCGTCCCAAATCCTCCGGTCCATTTCCGTTTAACTTTGGTCCTCCGGAAACCCTGCTTCCCTGACGGGAAGAACCCCCTTGATTCGAAGCCGCTTTTCCTCCTAACGGAACACGTCCTCTTCCAGATTCCTGGCTGCCCATACTTCTTGCAGTCTGTCTGGGAACTCCATTTTCCCGTACTCCCCTGACATTTTGAGAACCAGACACCGGACGGCGCGCCCCTTCTGGAGTCTGGCCTCCCGGCTGCTGACGCCGCACTCCTTCTGGTACCTGGCCTCCTGGCTGCTGACGCCGCACTCCTTCTGGTACCTGGCTTCCTGGCTGCTGACGCCGTACTCTTTCCGGGTTCTGGCTTCCTGGCTGCTGACGCCGTACTCCTTCCGGGGTCTGGGAAGGTGTTCTGTCTGATGGCTGTCCAGCCGTTTGACGGCGCACCGGTCTTGGAGTCTGGTTCATCCCGTCCGGACTGGTCTGTCTTCTGCTTGGGTTCTGGGACTGAGCCCGTTCACTGGTACCGCCGGGTCTTTGGCCGGCGGATGAACGGCGGGGCATCTCTGGTTTGCCATCTCTGCCGTTTCGTCCTCTTTCTAACTCGTCATCATAATAGCTCATAAATCAACCTCACTGCACGAAACTAATAAGCATTTTTATTAATAAAGCCTTTAAAGATGGTCAAAAACATAATTTTAAAATCAAATCCAAGGCTCCAATTTTCAATATAATATAGGTCATGCTCAATTCTCTTGGTAATCGAAGTGTCTCCCCGATAACCATTGACCTGGGCCCAGCCAGTAAGTCCGGGGCGGACCTGATGCTTAATCATATATCTGGGAATCTCTTCTTTAAAACGCTCTACAAAAAACGGTCTTTCGGGACGAGGCCCTACCAGACTCATATCTCCAATTAAAATGTTGAAAAACTGCGGCATTTCATCAATGCTGGTCTTCCGGATAAATCTTCCTACCGGAGTCACCCTCGGGTCATGGGGAGTCGTCCATTTTGACTTTTCCTCGGAAGGCTTCTGGACTTCCATAGACCGGAATTTATACATCTTAAACGTCCGGTTGTGAAGTCCTACCCGCTCCTGGCTGAAAAATACTGGCCCAGGAGAAGTCAGCTTAATCAGGAACGCCGTCACCAGCATAACCGGTGAAAACAGAATTAATCCAACTAATGCCCCTGCAATGTCTACACATCGTTTTATCGTCGCATTTAACAGATTGGTCAGCGGCACATGGCGGATATGAATAACCGGAAGTCCCTGCAAATCTTCTGTATAAGGTCTGGTCGGAATGAAGTTATTATAATCCGGAATGAACTTGGTGTGAACCCCTGATTTTTCGCAGGCAGCCACAATCTGCTCCAGATTGGCGTATTCGCTAATACTTAACGTAATGGCAATCTCATCCAATGTATTGGTTTCCAGGAAATCATTGAGCTGGGAAATCCTTCCTACAATCGGAATGTGGCGGTACTCCGTCCCCAGATCCCGCTGATCGTCCAAAATTCCCCTGATCCGGTATCCCCACTCTGGATTGGCAATTACCCGGTCAATGAATCCTTCCGCCGCACGGCTGTAACCAATCAGCAGAATGTGTTTCTGGTTATATCCTTTTGATCGGAGAGAACGGAGCACCATACGGATGGCGTTGCGTTCTGCAGTTTCCAGCACAATGTTCAGGATAAAGAAGGCCAGAATCACTCTGGTCGCAAACTCATTTAAAAACGGGCTTTTATTCCGGATGGCAAACAGCACCATCGTAAACACCAGCAGGCCGATTGTATTAGCCTTGCAGATATTGGCAAACTCCACCCGCCTTCCCTGTACCCGCTTAGGGGTATAGAGATGAAATATTCCATATAAAAGCAGATACCCTGGTATAATGAAAATCAATACCAGAAAATAATACTTTGGAGCCAAAACTTGTCCCTGGACTGGAAAAATCTTGGCTTCCAGCATCAGATACCATGCCAGGATATAGGCCACCGCTGTTACCAGGGCGTCTAATATCACATGGAACCGGTTAAACCGTTTCTGGTTGTCTTTTATCATGGTTTTATCACCTTAGTTTCCTTCTCGTCGTTTTCCAAGCCTGCGTCTGGAAAATTCATAAACATACAAAAATGTACCGGCAATCAGCTCCAGCTCAATAGCCGCATACCGGCCTAAGCGTCTTGGAGAAAATGGAACCTTCCTGCACGTTTTTGCTGTCCGGATTCCCTCTCTCAGTCCTTCCAGATAGTCTTCTGCAAAACCACGCTTTTTAAAGAACTGGTATTTTAAAGCAATTCCTGCTCCAATGGGAAGGGCATTTAGCAAAAGCTGCCCTGCCGGCATATTTTTATAATTCAGATAGACATTATTTCTGGCCGCCAGCTTTACTTTAAAGGAATTGTATTTGGAACCGCTGGTTCCGCTTCCAACGTGGAAGATCCTGGCTGTCGGGCAGTACACGTTGTCGTATCCATAAAGCTTTGCCCGGTAGCCTACATCAATATCTTCCAGGTAGGCAAAATGCATTTCATCAAAATATCCAATCTCTTCAAATACCTGGCGCCTATAAATGGCGGCTCCTGCACAGGCAGAAAAGATCCGGAACGGCTTATTGTAGCGTTCTAAAGGCTGTCCTACGCCTCTCTGGTAGGCCCAGCCTAAGACGCTGTACATATCTCCGGCATCATCCATCAAATCCGGATGGTACATCTGGATCATCCGGCTGCTGACCGAAAAGATCTTAGGCGAAGCTTCAATGGCCCTCACCAGTTCCCCTACATAGTCGGGATCTGCTTTTGTGTCATTGTTTAATAAAATCACATATGGCGTTGCAGCCTTTTTGATTCCCACATTGACTGCGCCGGAAAAACCGGTGTTGGTCTTTAAAAAGACAGCAGGGATTCCATGTTCTTTCAGCCACTCCACACTGCCGTCCGTAGAGCCGTTGTCTACCACCAAAACGGAAAAATCCTTAAAATTCTGGTTGTCCAGCGCCTTCATGCAGGGTTCCATAAACGCAAGGCCATTGTAATTAGGGATAATAATCGTTACTTTCATATTTAATCTGTGTCTGCCTCTTTTTCTACATCCACCTCTAACTGATAGGGTTCCCCGATTTTTTCTTTTTTCAGGTCTCTCAGTGCAAAATTAGACTTTCTCAAAGTCAGGTTGGGGTTGTAGTAAGGGTCTCCATTTTTCAAAATATCCGGCCACCGCTTTGCGAAAATGGCAATCTCCCGATTAAATCTGGCCACTTTCTCCGGCGTGTCCTCTAATCCTCTGGACTTCGATTCATAATGATACAGCAACGCATACGGATTGTAAACCACCAATTTTCCCAAAGAACGGATTTTCATGCAAAAATCAATGTCGTTAAAAGCCACTGCCAGCTCTTCTGTAAACCCTCCAACCTGGTCAAACAGGCTCCGTTTGGTCATCAGGCAGGCCGCCGTTACCGCGCTGTAATCCTGGGCGCACATGGCTCTGTGGAAATAGCTGTTTTCCGCCCTGTGAAGGCCGATAAACGTATGTCCGGCAATTCCGCCGAAGCCTACTACCACGCCTGCGTGCTGGATGGTGTCATCCTGATAAAGAAGTCTTGCTCCTACTGCTCCCACGTCTTCCCGCTGGCAGTATCCCAGCATTTCCTGAATCACATCTTTTTCAATAATCTCGGTATCGTTATTTAAGAACAGCAGATACTCTCCTTTTGCAAACTGGACGCCGAAATTATTGATGGCAGAAAAGTTAAATCCTTCCTTCCAGGTTACCACTTTTACATTGGAAAACTCTTTTTGAATCTTTTCGTAATACTCAAACGTCGCTTTTTCTGTACTGTTATTTTCGATAACAATAAATTCCAGATTTTTATAGGTTCCCTTCTCCAGCAAAGACCGGATACACAAATCCAAATCCGGATGGTGATCCTTATTAGGGATAATCACCGATACCAAAGGCTCTCCTTTTAATGTGAATCTGGTATGGTAAATCCCATAATCCACGCCTTTTTCTACAGACTCAACGCCAATGCCCAGCCGCTCAAAATGGGCTTTAATCGCTCTGGATCCTGCCTCAAAAGCGTACATCTTGCTCTCCGGATTGCTGGCCGTGGAGTTCTGGTGACACCGCCAGTGGTACAATACTTTGGGGATATGATAAATCCGTCTGGCCGCCTCGGTACACCGGAAAATAAAGTCGTAATCCTGGGCGCCGTCAAACTCCTGACGGAATCCTCCCACGGCTTCTGCCAGATCCCTGTTTACCACAAATAAATGGCAGATATAGTTGACGCTGGTCAGTAAATCCGGGTTAAAATCCGGCTTAAAATGCGGGTCAAACAGGGCTTTTCCATCCATATCCAGCTTGTCTTCATCGGAATAAACCACGTCTATTTCCGGATCCAGATTAATGGCTTTGACGCACTCATACAGCGCATTTGGCGGAATGGTGTCATCATGATCCGCCAGTACGATAAAGTCCCCGGACGCCATCTCCATAGCTGCATTGGTGTTGCCGGAAATCCCTTTATTTTCTCCTAAAATCACGTATTTAAACCGCTTGTCCAGCTCGGCAAATTTCTTTAAAACCCGTTCCGAACTCTCTCCCTTCGGGCTTCCATCTGCCACGCAGACCTCCCAGTTGGTATAAGTCTGAGCCTTAATGGACTGGAGCATTTCTTTTAAATAACGCTCTGGCGTCTTATAGGCCGGAATCACAATGGAAAGCCTTGGTTCATAGTCAAAATGAGCCTTTTTCTGGGCCGCCAGTTCTTCCTCCGTCGGCTTGGTCAGCTCATACCATTCACTGTAATCATAGTCATTGTCGATTCCCTGAAGCTTATGACGGGACTTTAAAATCAGCGCCTTTAAGCCATTATCCTTCCAGAAATCCACGGCCACCCGGACAGTTTCCATATTCATCAAGTCCTTGATTTTCTGCCGTCTTTTGTAGGCAACGCTGGTTCTTTTGGCGATTAACTCTTCATTATATTTAATCCGCGCCTTGCGGCTGCCGCACTGGATTACCAGATAGTAATCACAGCCTCTTTCATATTCAAAGCGGATGTCAAAACCAAAATCTTTATCAATAATCTTCTTAAAATAAATCTGGCTTACATCGTCTCTTCTGGTCGGCACATATTGAAATGTGATTGGTTTCTTCGATGCATCTTCGATAGAAAATTTCACCTCTTCTTCCGGTGTTTTTCCGATTGCCCAGCCATTTAAGGTAATGGAATTTTCCCGAATCCGCACCACATCTACGTTATATCTCATATACTTTCTCCGTGCTTACTTATTTTCCGCGTCTTTGGCATCAAAGTTGATTCGCTCTTCCTCAATTACCAGAGGTCTGTGCATCACTCTCTGATTGATACTTAAAATGTATTCTCCCACCAGACCGATAAAGAAAATCTGGATGGAACCCAGGACGCACATTCCTATCAGCAGAGGCGCCATGCCAGCCGGAAACCGATCCCACCAAATCAGTTTCATAACCAGGTAAATAAGCGCTACCAGAATACTTAAAAAGGAACAGATACTTCCGAAAATAGTTGCAATCCGCAGTCCTGTCTTAGTATAAGAAGTAATGCTTAACATAGCTGCGTCAAACAGGCTGAAAAAGTTATTTTTCGTATGTCCTGCCCTGCGCTTTGGCTGCTCATAAGGGATTTCCTTGCGCTTATATCCCAGCTCTGCCACAATGCCCCGAAGGAATGGGGTTGGGTCATTTAAGTCTCTTAACACTTCGATAAAGTCTCTGTCATACAGACCGGAACCGGTAAAATGTTCAATCTGTTCCACGTCTGAAAACTTCTTTATCATCTTATAATAGCAGCTTCTGAGCCAGTACATAACCGGATTTTCTTTGCTGCTGGTTTTGATTCCAATGACGATTTTGTACCCTTCTTCCCATGCATGGACGTACTGAGGAATCAGCTCCACCGGATCCTGGAAATCCGCCACCATCTCAATGACACAGTCGCCGGTTATCTGCAGCATTCCGTAATAAGGGGAGTTAAACTGGCCAAAGTTTTTGGCATTGAAAATCGCCTTGATTTTCGGATTCTGCCTGCAAAGTTCCCGAATCAGAGGTCTGGTATTGTCCCGGGAATCATTGTCAATAAAAATCAGCTCATAATCATACTGGGGAAGTTCTCTCTCCAGAATGGACACAACTGCCTGACTGATTGGGCCTACATTTTCTTCTTCGTTGTAACATGGAATCAATATACTAATCTTTTTCATTCCTGCGTTTTCTCTTCTTTCCTCATGGTTTCTTCAATGCCCCTGCAAAAGGAATATTGTTCTTTCCAGGCCCCTTTTGTCAAGGTCTCCAGCCTGGAAATATCCGGACATACAGACAGAGCCCCTTCTTTTGCCTGGACAAAGGTGCCGTATTCCAGTCTGCCTCTTCCCCCTGCGATCTCATGGATTTCCTCCACAAATTCTTTCAGCACCCTTGTGTCCCTGCCTGCAATATTGACTGCAAGACCGGACTGTTTATCCTCTGGCTGTATCTGTCTGGCGCTTTGATGAAGCTGGTAAACTGCTTCTGCCGCATCCCTGATATACATAAAATTCCATCGGTGCCTGCAGGCGCTTAACGATACGGTTTCTCCCTTTGGAAGTTCCCTCGTCAGGGTGGATATAATCGACCAGGGATGATCCCCTGGGCCGTAAACGCTGAAAAATCGCAGGTGAAAATAGGTCATTCCATACTCTCTGCAAAGCGGAGCTGCCTGTTTGTAGAAGCTTAACTTGGCTTTTCCGTACTCATTTACCGGATGGCATTCCATATCTTCCTGCATTCTTCCGTCTTCTGTAATGCCGTACTCCACTCTGGAACCAGCGTCCATAAAGATCCGGCACTGTAATCTGGCCGCTGCTTTTACGCACTCTATGGAACTTTCGATGTTTTTCTTCTGCACCTTGGGGGAATCTATTTCCTGGCGGTTGACCCCGCCCCAGGCCAGGTGGAAAAAGGCGTCCGCCTTTCCAATTTTATCCACGCAACTGGAAACGTGTTCCAGGTCGCAAGGTACCTGAATCAGATTTTTATGTCTGGGAAGCTTCGCTAAATTAGGGGAATCTGGCCGCACCAGGGCATAAACCAAATCTCCCTTTTCCAGATAAAGGGAGGCCAGATTGCGCCCGATAAATCCCGTTGCGCCCGTGATTACGACCCTTTCCTGACCGCTTTTTATGCACGTTTCTTCCGGAACCGTAATATCTTCAATATGGCTGGTACGAAGGGTTAAAATCTGTGTTGCTTCTCCAGATGGACCAAAGCTATATTTATTTCGTATGATTTCTGCAATCTCATCGGTATAACCAGGCGCCACAATCAGAATCGCGTCGGATGGTTCTTCCAGGAAATGATCCGGCGCCACAATCGGGATATGGGAAGCCGGCGCAAACCGTCCCTGTTTAAAGGGCGCAGAATCCATCATATACTGAACCTTATCCCCCAGCCTGGTTGTAGCAGCCAGAGTAAAGCCCTGGTGGCTGGCTCCCCAGATTGCCAATGTTTTCCCTTCTTTGTGAAGGCGGTCCACCAGCCGGTTGACTTCCTGGTCAATGGACTGGCGGCTGGCAAGAAGTCCGCTTATGTCTGCCGGACAGCCTTTTTTGCCCACGTTATGGCTGTCTTTTTCCGGCATCCCAACTTTTTTGACAATAACGGATAAGGTATCTCTGTTTACCATCTCTTCTTCTAATACCTGAAAACCATTGTCTTCCATGAGGTTTCTCAGGGTGTCAAAGGTATAGTAGGCCAGATGATCCCGTATCAGTTCATAATAGCCGTTATATTCTAATATATACTCAAAACTGGGAACTGTCACCAGACCCAGCCCGCCCTCTGTCAGGTTGTTCCAGATACACCGGAGCATTTTACCCGGTTCCGGCTGGTGCTCTAAAAAGTTAAAAGAAAGAAAGGCGTCGTAAGGCGGCTGGCTTTCAGGGCCTTCCAAAACGGTATTTTCATCCTCTGTGAACTGTCTCCACACAGAAAGTCCATCCTTTCGGGCTATTTCTACCAGATCTTCTCTGTGTTCAATGCCATAGGCCTGAACTGGAAATTCCCCCAGGACTGACAAAAACTCGCCTCTGCCGCAGCCGGCTTCCAGAATCTTTTTGCCTTCCAGCCCATACCCTTCTATTAATCGTTGATACTGGCGGCGGCGCAGTTCCACCATCGTAGTCGAAAAGCCGCCGGATCGGATCACATCCCGGTAATAGTCTACCGGCTGGCAGTCAAACTGCACCAGGCCGCATTCCGGACACTGGTAAAGGTGCAGCGAAATGCCCTTATCCGCTTTTACCTGGGAAGCATCCGGTATATCCTGAGCTGATGCCGGCATCCCATCCAGTGTCAGAAGCGGCTTCTCTGAAAGTCTGGCTTTGCAGGCCAGACAATGGGTCCGTCTTTTGTCTGTAATCATGTTTTTCTCCAATCTATCAGATCGTAAAATCCCTTCGTAAAGCTGATTTCCGGTACAAATCCTACGGTTTTTTGCAGTTTCCCTGCCGATGGGATTAAATTGGCCTGGCCTTCTGCATTGGGCGGCCGTTTCCCATACTGAAACGTCCCCTTTTCCCCGCACAAACGGTACATTTCCTCTACATAAGCCCTAAGGGGTCTGGTTTCTTCCTCGGTTCCGGAAACATTGTAAATTCCGTTTTCGGTTTGATGTTCCCATGAAAATCCAATGGGTTCTTCGGCCATCGCCAAACGATATAGGGCTTTGATGCAGTCGTCCCTGTGGAGGAAATTCCACTGCTGGGTACAGTCGCCAAGCTCCATATGTCCTTCTGCCAGGAATGTCTTCCTGCAGGTTTCCACCAAGGACCAGGGATGGTCTCCTGGGCCGTAGACGCTGAAAATCCTGGCATGGACGTACTCCATCTTCTCCGTCCCTTCCTGCTGTCTGAGCCATGCCGCCGCCTGGCGGTAAAACTCCACTTTTGCCTTGCCATACTCAGAAACCGGATGGCAGGAATCTGTCTCTTTCATCAGACTGTCCCGTATGCCGTATTCTGCCTGGGAACCGCTGAACAAAAAGCGGCGGCAGCCTAAAGCCGCAGCTCCCTTTAAGGCACACAGACTGTCTCCTACATTTTTCTGCTGAATCGCCTGCTGGGTCCGGTTTCCGCTTCCGGCTCCGTCCCATCCAAAATGAATCCACACCTGGCAAGGCTCTTTTACCAGATCCGGAATATGCTCCAGGTCTTCTAAATTCATAGGAATCAGAACCATCCGGCTGGGAAAACGCATTTGCAGCGCCTCTGCCTGCGCCATGTTTTTCGACGCTGGCCTTACCACTGCAAACACCCGGTGGCCTTGTTCCAAACAGTATTCTGCCATAGGGGCCCCCAGAAAACTGGTGGCCCCTGTTACGACCAGATTCAAATGCTTTTTCCTTCTTTCTATAGCTTACCCTTTGATTCGGGGAATTATCATATTCCGATCCATTTCTTCTTCTGAAAGGAATGGAGACAAATCTTCCAGCGGCGGAGACACCATAGTGCCGTCCGGCAGCCGCTTTGCAGAAGATTTTGGTTCAAAATTCTGATCTGTGCTGACAAAAACCTCACAGATTACCGGCCCTTTCATGGACAGCGTCTGGGCGACTGCTTCTCCTAACTGGCTGTTGTGACACGCCTTCACATAAGGATAGCCATAAGCCTCTGCCAGTTTCTCCATGTCCGGGAAACTCAGGTCATGGCTGTCTGCTCCGATTCCCACTAACGGCTCTCCAAAGAAATTTTTCTGAGTCTGGCGAATGGAATGATAACCGCCGTTGTTAATCAGGAAAATCTTAATGGGCATCTTGTGGTGGATAATGGTCTGCAGCTCCTGAAGATTCATCTGGATGCTGCCATCCCCGGTCAACAAAATAATATCCTGACTGTGGTCTGCCATGCAGGCGCCGATGGCTGCAGGCAAGTCATATCCCATGGATGCAATGGCCGAATTGGTAATAAACCTCTGGCCTTTTTTTATCGTATATCCATGGCCGCCGGCAACACAGGCAGAGCCGTTTCCTACTACCGTAATCTGCCCCTCTTTTAACCGGCTGCTCAGTTCTTTTACTAATGCGTATACATTGGCTGGTTCGTCATCACCATGATTCATATGCTTTGGCAGGACAACCGGATAGGTTTCCTTCCACATCCGGCAGGTCTCCCTCCAGTCCAGATCTTCCAGTCCCTTTCCTCCGCCAAATACTGGCATAGGAAGCTGGCCGCTTTCCTGCTCTTGTTCCAGATACGCTTCCAGGGTCTCCAGCAAGTCCTTCGCGTCTGCGTGAATCCGCATATCTGCATGAACAGACGGCTTTTTCAACTCCTCTGCGTCTACATCATTAACAATTACATAGGCAGCTCTGGCCCAGGTCTGGTAATTATAGCCTACCTGACGGATGCTGAGACGGCTTCCTACAGAAAATACCAGATCGCTGTTCTGCACAGCAAAGTTTCCAGCCCTGTCGCCCATGCCTCCGGCCCGTCCTGTATACAGCGGATGCTGGTCATAAATCGCGTCCTGGCTGTTCCAGCCGGTCACTACCGGAATGCCCAGCCGCTCTATTACCTTCATCAGCACTTCATGGGCTCCTGCAATCCGCACGCCATTTCCCACATTAAAGACCGGCCGCTCTGACTGCCTGATTTTTTCTACAATGGCCCTTACCGTATCCATATCTGCCTTTTTCGCCCTGGCAGGTCTTAGTTCTCCCTTTCCCTTCTGATCTTCCAAAATCTCATGGGAAGAAGGTTCCTTCCAGCCGGTTCCTCCTGCTTCATAATCGGCTGCATCAAATCCTGCTAGTTCTCCGCTTTCTACAAAAGCCCCCTGTACATTTAACGGAATGTCCAGCCAGCAGGGTCCTGGCCGTCCGGTCTGTGCCAGATACAAGGCTTTTTCCAGGCAGAATCGGATCCGCAGCGGATCAATAACCATCTCACAATACTTGGTCATGCAGGAAACCGCTTTACAAATGTCAAATTCTTGATCCCCCATAGCTCGGATCCCCAGCCCCGACCATCTGGCAGTCGTATCGTAACGGACTTGTCCGGAAAGAATCAGCATCGGAATAGAGTCCAGCCAGCCGCCCACTACTCCGGTAATGGCATTGGTGCCGCCAGGTCCGGTAGTAACGCAGACTGCAGCAATCTGATTGTGAATCCTGGCATAACTTTCTGCTGCAATGGCACAGGCCTGCTCGTGGTGGTTATACAGACAATGCAGTCCCTTCTGGTGTCCCAGGGCATCATTCAGATGCATCGCTCCGCCTCCGGTTACGGTAAATACCTGGCTGATACCAGCTTCCACCAGCCTTCCGGCAATATAGTCTGAGACCTTCACTCTCATGCTCGTTCCTCCCTTTTGTCCATAGTTTCTCCTATTATTCCCACTCAGTATAGCATACTTTTAAAAAAATTCCTATTAAACTTTTTCTTACAAGTCTCTTATCATTCCCGTATAGGGGCCTCCCTTATGGATATGGAAGGGTTCCCTGCTGTCTCCTTCCATTCTTACCAGTAACCTACACTATCGCGGCGCAATTTCATACGCTATAATGGGCACCGTAAAGAAACGATAGTCAACACCACAAAAAAGGAGAGAATTTATCTTTATGAAAAAATCAACCAAACTGATGGCTGTATTATCCTCTGCAGCGTTCCTGTCTGCAGTAACCCCTTCCTTCTTAAACGGTCCTGTTTCCGTTCTGGCAGCTTCTTCCGGCTGGACAGAAGAAAATGGCAGTTTTCGCTACTATGATTCTGACGGTTACTATGTAACGGATGCATGGAAAAAGCGGGACGGCGACTGGTACTATTTAAATGATGAAGGCCAGATTGCTACGAATGAAATGATCGAAGAATACTACGTAGATGAAACCGGAAAAAAGGTGACAGACCAGTGGATTTCCATTGAAAATGACGATATGTTTGATATTCCGGAAGCACAGGATACCTTATGGTATTACTTCGGGAAAGACGGCCGTTCCATTCGTTCCAGATGGCAGTCCATCGACAACAAATGGTACTATTTTAATGAAGACGGTATTATGCTGACCGGCAAACAAACCATTGAAGACTCTATTTATTATTTAGGAGACGACGGAGTGCGCCGTACCGGCTGGATTCAGCTTTCCAACGAGTCCGACGGCCCTACCGAGGACAGCTCCTGGCACTATTTTGAGAAAAACGGCAAAATGGTTATCAATGAGCTGGACAAGAAAATCGGCGGCGATTACTATACCTTTGTAGACGGAATTATGCAGACCGGATGGTACAAGCTTCCAGAAACCTCTGCCGCAACTCCTGCAAACGCCGACCAGACTTCTGGGCAGGTTTCCGGACAGTCCGAACCTTCCATCGCCGGATACCAGTATTATGAAGAGGACGGCAAGCGTGCCTCCGGATGGTATGAAATCTACGGCGCAGAGGGCGTCAGCAATGAAGACGAAACCTATCGCTTCTATTTCAAAAAGGGCGTACCTATGGCAGCTTCTAAGGGCGTACAGATTTTTACTATCAATTCCAAGCAGTACGCATTTAACATGAAAGGGGAAATGCAGACCGGAAAGCAGATCATTACTACAGAAGACGGTCAGACCGCTAACGCATACTTTGCAGAAGACGGCGTGATGAAAACCGGAAAACTGGCAATTACAGATGAAGAATCTGGCGTTACCGAGTACTGGTATTTCCACACCGATGGAGCGAAAAAAGGCCATGGCTTTAACGGAATCCAGGATAACCGCTTGTATATCGAAGGCCGCCGCCAGGATGCAGACAGCGAACTCCGGTATGCACCAGCTGAATTTGAGGGCAGACAGTATCTTGTAAACACAAACGGTATGGTTCAACGCGCTTCCTCTTCTTCGAAGTCTTCCGAGAAGCCAGAGCTTGGCAACGGCTATAAAGATGTAAAAGATTCCAATGAAAAAATCTGGGTTGTCGATACCCAGGGTATCATCCAGTAATATTTAAGAGTTGCTTTTAAGAGCTGCTTTTCCTTCGGGAATTGCAGCTTTTTTGCATAAACCCCACCTTTTTTTCTTTTTCTGTCATATATTAACGATTTTTACATTATATATAAATACCAGGGGGCAATGAGAGAACCGTCCCTCACTGCCGATTTTCATTATCAGGAGGGTTTTATGAAAGAATCATCGCAAAATTTCTGCAGCCAATGCAGCCATTACCTGGATTGTACCACTCTTCCTTCCAGCCAGCTGGAAGTCATGACCCATCTTGCTATCCGCGTCCAGGAATTAGAACGGGAAAATGCCTCATTAAAAAATACAGTTGAATGGATGCATGCAACTATCTGGGATATGGTAAAAAAACAGCGGCATTCCAATTAGCCGCCAGTCCTATAAAACACATCTTATGTGAATTTCTCGCTCTCTTTTTGTCGAAAGAAGTCTAAATTAATCCTTTTTGCTGACTTCCCTCTAATTTCTAGTACAATAGGAAAAGAGAAAGGAGCTGTCCGATATGAATACCTATCTTCCCCTTGCTGTTATCCGTTCTTTAGGTATTTCAGCAACCCATCTGGGCTATTATTATTTAAATACTTCTATTCTGCTTATCCTGGAAGATGAGAACCGCCTTCTGATGGTTTCCAAACTTCTCTATCCCCTGGTAGCAGAAATCCACAGTACCACCCCATCCTGCGTTGAGCGCAATATCCGCACTGTCATCTCCCTTTGCTGGAGCCGCGGAGACAGGGAGCGCCTTTTTCAAATCGCAGGCTGCCGTCTTCAGTCCAAGCCAACCAATGGAGAATTTATCGACATTCTCTCCTGCTATATCAAAAAACACAATCCTTCGGATGAATGGAAACAGAATGGAACCCTTTTATCCATGCTGGTCATTCCGGAAAACCACAGCCGCAGCAGCCCTCCGGTTTCTTCCTAACTACTCCAGATTTTCTTCTATTCCTTCAAATTCCGGAACATCGAAAAACTCTTTCAGAGTTACTCCCAGACCGCCGCACAGCTTTGAAATGGTAAACAATCCTGGATTTTTCGTTGTTCCATCTATAATGTGCATGAGTGTTGTCAACGGGACTGCTGATTTGTAGGCCAGTTCATAGTAAGAGTACCTCCTTTTCCCGCATAAGTCTGTAATTCTCTCTGCCAGTATCTTCTGTCCGTCCATGTTCGGTCCCCCTTGTGCTAAATTATCTTCTAATAGTTTATACAAAAAAACTTTTCCATAGATACCGTATACGGTAGTAATCGACAAAAAAATACAATTTCTGTTATTTTATTTATCTTTATAAATATAAAACGTAAGCGTATGCTGGAATGTGGCATGACTTTCAAAAACAATCTGCCATTGAAAATATAGATTTTAAGAAAATATAGATATTTAAAAACGCAATCAGCCTTTCATGCATTCTGCCAGCGCTTCTATCAGCTCTCTGGGATAAAGTTCTGCACCAATTTTCCGTTCCAGGCAGGTTTCCAAATATTCCTGCCCTCCATTGATAAAAAATACCTTTCGGAACGTCCTCAAATTTTTTTCAACCTTGTGGAGGCTTTCCTGCTTTTGCTGGGCAACCGGCAGATACACTCGTTCCCGTACCTTGACCAGGCGTTCCTCGTTCTCCGCGACCAATTCCATACATAAAAGCATATCTTCATAACCCCTGTAACTCTTTAAAAACGGAATCTGGTCTAAAATCTCCTTGGCCGACCTCATTATAATCTCCTTATTTTCATTTGTTCACAATATAGACGCAGGAGATGCAAAAAACCAACGTGTCCTAGTATCGTTTTTACTTCAGATACTAGGATTACGTTGGTATAGTGTTTGCGATCTAATTACTCTGCTTTAAAAATACTGGTTCCGTCTTTTATGGTTTCCAATACGCGGATTTCCCTTAAATCCTCTGGTTTTACATCCAGAGGAGACTTATCCAGAATTACCAGATCGGCTCGTTTTCCTGCCCGTATGCTGCCTTTATCCTTTTCCTCAAAATACTGATATGCCGCATCAATCGTAACCGCTTTTAATGCTTCATATACCGGAATCTTCTGTTCGTTTCCGATGACCTGGTGATTCCTGCTGATACGGTTCACCGCGCACCATACAGAATGAAGCATATCGGGTCTGGTTACCGGCGTATCCTGGTGGAAGGTAATCACAATTCCCCGATCCAGGGCGTCTTTTGCCGGACTAATATGGTTTCCCCGTTCCGGTCCCAGGTTCTTCATATGAATGTCTCCCCAGTACCAGACATGGCCTACAAAAATTGAAGCAATCATGTTTAGTCTGGCCATCCGATCCAACTGGTCATTGCGAACCGTCTGACAGTGAATCATTACTGGCCGCAGATTGTTTTTCTCTTTCTGCCCTGAATTTTTCACCGCATCTTCATAAGCATTCAAAAACTGCTCGCTGGCCGCATCTCCGTTGCAGTGAACTAATATCTGCTGCCCCTGATCCACCGAATACTGGACAGCCTCTTTCACTGCCTCATCCGGCATCCAGGGATAACCGCAGTACCCTTCTTCTCCTGTCAGATAAGGCTTTGACAGCCAGGCAGAACGCGCCTGGGGAGAACCATCTAAAACCAGCTTGAATCCACCGATTTTCAGCCGGTTCTGATACCTGCCTGCAAGCTCTTTTTCCTGAATCATGACTGCTTTTCCATCTTCGTTCAGCATGGGATAGGCAACTACGTCAATTTTCAGTTGTCCATTATCCGCAATCCTCTTTAACATCTGGACGCCTTCTTTGGTAGCCGCGCCTTCCTGAACCGTGGTAACACCATGCTGAATATAAATTTCCTGCATCTGCTCCACCATCGCATTGTAGTCAAATTCCAGCTTAGCCTGGATTAACTGCTGGATCAGCACCATTCCGGCTTCTTCCAGATACCCATTTGGTTCATTTGAACCAGCTTCTCTTCCAATCACTCCGCCGTCCGGATTCGGCAAATCCTTGGTAATTCCTGCCATTTCCAGAGCTTTGCTGTTGGCACAGGCCACGTGTCCGGATACGTGCATGATAATCACCGGAATTTCTGTGCTTACCCGATCTAACACCTGCCTGTGGGGATGATCCTGCTCCGCTAAAAAGTTCTGATCATACCCAAATCCCAGAACTGCTTTCAGACCTGTTTCTCCCTTTTTCTTGATAAATTCTTGTATCGTCTCAACAATTTCATCAAAGGATCCGCAATCCGACAAATCGGCGCACAGACTCATCTGTCCTGCCATGGTAACGTGGCTATGAGAATCGATAAATGCCGGCATCAGGCACTTTCCAGCCAAATCCACCTTTTTTGTCGTTTCATCCGCCAGTTTTTCTACTTCCTCCAGCGTTCCCACCGCCGCAATCCGGCCAGACTGCAGATCGGTCAGGACGGCTTCCGGAGCATCACCTGGATGTTCCATTGTAATAATCGTTCCTCCATAGTAAAGTACCTTCATAAAATTGCTCCTCTCTTAAAAACTGTACGGATTACCTCCGTTCCAAATAAACTTCTTTTCCCACTATCAGAATAGCACGATACTGTAAAAAAATCAAAAAGTCCATTTAATATAATCACTTTTATTTAGCACTTAATTGTATAATATGTGGCGAAAGGAGGTCTTTCGTCATGATAGAAAGAGAAAACTTTGAAAGACATTTAAGAGACTCACACCTCTCAGAAAACACAATTTCATCATATATGTTTGCAATCAAGCAATATAGCAAACGCTACGATGAAATTACCCACAAAACGCTGCGTGAGTACAAAATATGGCTAATAGAAACTTACAAGCCTAAAACCGTTAATCTCCGATTACGCGCCATCAATTACTATTTAGAATACATTGGGAAAGAAAAATGGAAACTCCCCTTTGTCCGCGTTCAACAGAAAACTTTTTTGGAAAACGTAATCAGCGAAGCTGACTATGAGTATTTTAAGTCCTGTTTAAGAAAAGACGATGAGATGTTCTGGTATTTTGTAATCCGTTTTCTTGCTGCTACCGGGGCAAGAGTCAGTGAGTTAATCCAGGTAAAAGCTGAACACGTTAAGCTCGGCCATCTTGACCTTTACTCAAAAGGCGGAAAGCTGCGTCGAATCTATATTCCCAAAGACCTGCAGAATGAAGCTTTGTTTTGGTTGGAAGAAAAGCAACAGGTAAGTGGATTCATTTTTTTAAACAAATACGGCAAGCCAATCACTACCCGCGGTATTTCCGGACAACTAAAAAAACTGGCAGTAAAATATGGCATTAATCCCTCAGTTATATATCCGCATTCCTTTCGCCACCGCTTCGCAAAAAATTTCCTGGAACGTTGTAACGATATTGCTTTCCTTGCAGACCTTATGGGACATGAAAGCATTGAAACCACTCGTATTTATCTTAGAAAAACTGCAACTGAACAGCGAGAACTTGTAGATAATATTATAAACTGGTAAAAAAATAGCATACACTTCAAACTCTCTTTTTTAAGTGTATGCTACTTCTATAAGTCATTTAGCATATTAACCTCATTAATGCTTTTTTCTATGTAACCCTTTTATTGTCGAACAAATATCTTCCACCTCATCATCTGATAACTCGTCTAAATGTTCTAATTTATTCTTAATAATATCTATAACCTGATTTTTTGTACTTTTATCTTGAATTTTCAAAAAATATGAAGTTAATGTACTTGTCACTGTACCAATTAATCCAATTCCCAATAGCATCAATACAGTAGCAATAATCCGTCCATAAAGTGTTGTCGGAGATATATCCCCATATCCTACTGTAGTGGCTGTTACAAAAGCCCACCAAAGGCCATCTCCATAACTCATGCCTTCTGCAAAATGAATTAAGACACCGCCTGCTCCAATCATTATTACAGTTACAAAGACTACATACTTAAAGCCATTGGTATTTAAAAAGCGTTTAGCCTTTCGTAGTGGACGGTACAAAAAAGCAATAATCCTTGGAAATTTTAAAAATTTAAGCGACTTCATTACCTTTTGTAGTCTAAATGCTCTAAAAATCGTATAAAAAGGAATTATTGCAACAAGATCACAAATATTTGTCTTAATAAAAACACTTTTTTTCGGTGCTGCCCGGAAACGGATGATATAATCTATCGAAAAAATCAACCACAAAACATGATCCAACAACTGCTGCCATTCATTTAGCCCCTGCGAAATATCAATAAATGCGATCAGAGCTGCCCCTACCGCTAGAGTGCTCATAATAATATCATAATACAAATGTTGTTTTTTTGATAATCTCATAGTTTCATCTCTTTTCGCATATAACTCCATAATTTGTGTTAATTATATCATAATTTTTCTCCGCTGAACAGATTTTCCTCCATATAGAATTACATATAACTACTTTTCTATTTATTCTTTATCCAAAGGCTTTTGAGGTACATTTCCTATACGTTTGCTTATAATGTATCTTGGTCTTTGTTTTGTCTCCATATAGGTTTTTCCCACATATTCTCCGATACATCCCAGTGATAACAATTGGATACCACTCAAAAAACAAATTACACAAACAATAGATGCCCATCCTGGTTCTGTCGTGCTAGTTAATGCCCTATAAATCGACCATAAAATTCCCGCAAAGCTCAATCCTGCAATTATAACCCCCAACGATGTAATCATGTGAATCGGTTTTATTGACAAACTCGTAATTCCATCAAATGCCAATGCAAGCATTTTTTTCAATGGATAGTGGCTTTCCCCTGCAATACGTTCTTCTCGTTTATAATATACGGACGTACTATTAAAGCCAACCAATGGAACCATACCTCTAAGAAATAAATTTACTTCCTTAAAGTTGGCAAATTCTTTTAATACTTTTGCACTAATTAACCTATAATCGGCGTGGTTAAAAACACACTCTGCCCCCATCCAGTTCAAAACATGATAGAATCCCTCTGCAGAAATCCGTTTAAACCATGTATCTGTTTCTCGGTTATTTCGTACTCCATAGACGATTTCAGAGCCATTTTCATACGCCTTTACCATTTCTCTCATCGCATGAATGTCATCCTGCCCATCACAATCAATAGATATTGTAATATCACAAAATTCCTTTGCTTCCATCAATCCGGCTAGAACAGCGTTTTGGTGTCCTCTGTTTCTGCTTTGAGAAATACCCGTAAAATGTGAATTCTGTCCTGACAGACTTTCAATGATATCCCATGTCCTGTCTTTACTTCCATCATTTACAAATAGGATTTTGCTTTCTGGCGCAATCGCATTATTCTCAATCATTTCTTCTAATTCGTTCAGAAAAAGCGGCGCAGTTAAAGGCAATACTTCTTCCTCATTGTAACATGGAATAACTATAAAAAGTATCGGTTTACACATATGGCACTATACCTCCTATATCTTCTGAATAAATGGCTGTCACCCCGTCTGCTTCCAGCAATATTAAAACTGGAAGGAATACTACTAAATATCGAGGATTGCACTCCCAAAAACTCAAAAAAGCCAATAAGCCAAAAAGCGATAGATGAAAAACAAACGTTTTTTCAAACTTCTTTTGCTTTGCTGATTTACAAATATTAAATAGCAGCAGTAGCCAAAAGGTATGGGCATATAGGATATAAATTAAATAAAATTTTCCATCCGCAGTAAAAAATTGGTGTAATATATTTTCATTTATAGGCTTTCGACAAATATAATCATCTGCCGCACAAGTGGAATATGTCCATGTCCGTCTCCATTTTGTATAAAAAATATGAGAAAGTGTTCCAGATACCCCACGCTCCGACAAACGCTGACCAATCTCCGTTATCTCGGCTGCTTTTCTTTCTTCTATCGTGCTAAAGCTTTTGCTAAACTCAACATCCTCCTGATTATATCCTCCGGTTTTGTTTAAAGCCATCATGATCCAGTGATAAGGCGGAAAACGATTTTCTTCATATAATTGCTCTGTAATACCTGTAAAATTTTGCAGTATATTAGTAATAAGTATATTTTCTGCAAAAAAAGTCAAGCCAAATATTATCGCGAAAAGCCCAATATTGTGCCGCATTTTCACAAATGATTCTTTGAAATTTCTCAAAACGAAGTCTATGACTATTGCTATCAATACAATGCCTATAGTCGCTTTCAGATAATATCCCAGAACTCCCCAAAAAACACTTTCCAAAGCAAAAAGCCATCTTTTTAATCTATCTTCTTTTAGAAAGCGTACATAAAAATAAAGGGTCAAAGAAAGCGGCAATAATCCAAGTGTATCCGTATACATTATGGAACTGTATAAATATAATGGCGAACACAACAGGCTTAGCATCCCTGTTATAAAAGCTTGTTTTTTAGAAAAACAGTATTTTGCTGTACTATATGTAAAAAAAATTGCTCCCTGTATTACCAAGCAATTTACAACAACAGATACTGCTTTACAAAGCTCTATGGATGCGTTTGGAGAAAAAACTCTTATTATTTCAAACAATAACGATAAAATCAATAATATTAATTGATTATTGCTATATCTCGCATAGTAAGCCAAATTATGTATCGTTCCATTGTTTACCCAGCTATATGCCGAATCTATTATTTGCCCGTAATCCCAACTGTTTTCTACTCGAAGGAACCATGCAAATAAAAGCATAGTTAGTAATGATATTATTTGTGCCCCCAAAAAGATTCTGTCTCCTTTTACCGTTACCCGATCCAACCATTTGCCTATACGGCTTTTATGTATATGTAACAGCCGATTTGTTAAAAATGCCCCCCCTAGTGAAATAGCACCTGCCCAACGAATATCCTGATATGGGCATGTAATTGCCAGCAATAAAATATATACAAATGCAATATTTTGAAACCTGTAAAATGTTCGATATAAAAATGTTTGAAGCCGTACCATTCTTTTCCTTTCTTATACATATCCTTTTCTTATATCAACGGCTATTGCTTTTCAAAAAGTTTCTTAATTTCTTCACAAATCCGTTTGCAGTTATTTTGATCAGCAAATGGAAACGTTCTGTTAATTCTTTCTAAATAACTATCTTTTACCTGACATCCTTGCTCCATATACTCGAGAATTTTTTGTATAATTCCGTCTAATGTATATTCAACCTCACCAAACCCATTTTTTTCATAATCAAAGTACCCTTTTTGAAAAGTGTGATTTCCAGAATATATTTCTTCCTTATCAAATTGGAAATATAAAACAGGCTTTCTTAAATATGCAAAGTCAAATGAGACTGAAGAATAGTCTGTTACCAGTAAATCACTTTCTGCAAAAATTTTATTATACGACTCGTTAAATGGCAAAACTTTGATATATGGATCCAAGGAAAAATACGGCAATGTATTTACCATATTGGGATGTATCATTAATTGCAGTGTATATCCCAGTTCTTTCGCCTTATTAATTAAAATTCCATTATTCCACAGTTCAGAATAAACCTTGTAATATGCACTTTCTTCAAAATTATTCAAAGGCTGAGGCGCATTACTATTGGCAGTAATAGTGGATACAAGATAAGAACGCCACGATGGCATAAATGTAATTTTACGCATTTCATTATGAGACAAACGATCATACCGCGCAAAACCAGTTAATTTTACAACTGATTCATCATATAAATAATTACCTTTTAAAATAGAAGCATATTCTGCATTTGTCGTAGTGGCCAGCAATGCAATATTTTTATTTTCTCTATTAAGCCAGCGTGACAAATCATTTTGAGTGACGCCATGCTGTAAAAAAACAAAGCGGCTCTTATAAACTATATCTGCATAAAATGACGTTCCATTTTGAATTGGGCGAAAAACATAATCTTCTGCCTGCGAAGAAATAATATGTGCCCCACAAATATACAGCCATTTATATAGCCAGCCTCCAAAAGCTATAACCGTTCCATATGTTTTCAAGCGTTGAAAATCAGGACTTTGAGGAGATATCGCAAAATAACATTTTATATGCTTGTCCGGATGTTCTTTCATATATCGGAAAAGAGCCTCTCCATTATCGTCCGCCTTGTTTACACGATCGGATATCAGCCATACCTGTTTATGTGGTATCCTTTTCCTTACTCTGTATAAAGTTCTTAATATTGCCGCTTTTTTTGAGGCTGGAGTATTCTTTTTAATCAGCCCTTTTAAATAGGACAATTCTTTATGTATATGCAATTTAATAGTATATCTATTTGCAACTAATGTATTATATTTATAACTAATTATATAATCGCCTGCAGTAAAATAAGAGTTCCACATATTTCCCTGCAATGGAGAAAATTTGCCAAATTGAAATCTCTTTTTTTCAGCAAACATACCATTAATTTTGCATAAAATTTTAATATTATATAGTGAATTTGTTAATTTTAATGTCGCCTTAAATCTACTTCTGTAAGCAATCGTATCTCCCAGACTTTTCGTCATCGGTTGAGATTTCATAGTTTCACAAAGAATTAAATCGTCATTCGCCTTTAAATACCAGTTAATTTGCGGAGTATCTTCTATTTCACAGAAAACGCTTGACCCTTCTATGATTAAGTTATTATTCTCTACTCTAATAAAGTCTATTTTAACTGCATTTTTTGAAAGCTGGTAAACAGCCCTGTCTTGATAAAAATAAATGATGTCATTATTTCTTATGAATTTTTTAGGAATATGTCCATATTTCTGTTTTAATATAAAGAGCTTGTGTTCAATAAAAATATGTTTTTGAGAAAGTATTATTTCATCATCAATATTTTGAATTAACCACCTTAATGAAGATAGATATTCTTGAATTTCTTTTTCTGTTAAAACTTGGAGTGGTAATTCTTCAAGCTGATATCTCCACTGTAAATCATACATCACCGTATATTGAATAAATTTCGGAACACATCCCATTCGACGTTTACTTTCATCAATACACCACTTTGCAAAATATTCAATATAATTCACATACCATTCTCTTGTATGTGTCGAATTTTGAATAGCAGAACTCACGCCTGTTGTTCTCCTCCGATACCAGTAAGTTGCTCCGCTTACAACTCCATATTGAAGTGTCGTCAAAAGAATACCCTGAATCACTTTTGCGTCTTCTGCCGTAACTAATCTTTCATCGAAATGTATCGTTTTCGCTATTTCATAGGTAATGAAAGCAGAGGATAATGACAGCAGCGGATACTGGTATTCTCTCAGTAAATTAATAATTCGCGTACCCTTGTTAAATTTATCATTCAAGACATGCTTACCCCTTTTTCCATCAAAGAATACCAAAGGGATCGCCAATAATTTTATATCTGTCCATTCCTGAAAATATTTATCGATAAGCGCCAACGTATTGGAGGACAATTTATCATCCCCATCCATAAAGTTCACATATCTGCCTTCAATATAGCGAAGTCCTTCATTTCTGGCAGACGAAACACCACCATTTTCTTTATGAACAACAATAATATTTTCTGGATATTTTTTTTGATACTCGTCACAAACCATTCCCGAGTTATCTGAAGAGCCATCATTAACCAAAATAACCTGGACATTTTCTTTAAATCCAATAGACTGTTCAATCAGACTTTCTATTGCCTCTGCTAAAAATGCTTCAACATTATATACTGCAATAACAATCGAAAACTTAAACCTATATTCCCTATCGTCTATCATCTCTTACTCTCCCATATACCTTTAAAATTGTGCTATAAATTCCAAATTTCAAACCGTATCTCTGAAATTGATAACACAAAGACTTTCCTAATTTTTTTATTAACCTTTGTTTCGGCAAATCCGGTTGGTAAAAACGCCTTTTATCTTGTTCTGAAAAATTCAAACATTCAGAAATTTTCTCCAGGCGCAAAATAACCTCTTTTTTTTCTGTATCTGAAAGCAAAATATATATGTATCCCAGAAAATCAACTGCCCATTTTCTTAATTCTGTTTTCTCACTTTCCAGGATTCCACGTTTTCTCCATAAACGCAAAACATACTCTACTGTTTGAAGATGATTTTCAAACAGTATTCCCACATTTTTTTCGATACAGTGCATAGCAGATTTTTCATTTAAAATCCGGTACCGGTAAATATTTTGCGAACAAAACACTATTTTTTCAGCTTTTGGAAATACATCAAATAAAAAAGCCAAATCCTCACTAATAATTATTTGATTTGGAAAATAAGCTTCTTTTACAATATCCCATAAAAAAAGCTTATTACATACAGAAGGTCTAGCTCCGCTTTCGTGAAATAGCGCTTGTATTGAGTTGTGTTCATATACAGTATTTCTTGTAAAAAAAGCATCTTTTACCCATTCCGGAGTAGTAAAAAACGCTTTAGCCTGCCCTCCAAAGACCAGTATTTCCGCCTGACTGCGTTTAATTTTTTTCAAAGCTTTTCCAAGAGACTGTTTTTTTATCACATCATCGGCATCGATATACAAAATATATTTGCCTTTCGCTCTTTGAAGGCCATGATTTCGCGCCGAGCTAACCCCCTGATTGTTCTGATAATAGTATTTTATAAGCGGATGCCGCCTGGCATATTCCTCAATAATTTCTGCTGAACGATCAAAAGAGCCATCATCTATACATATAATTTCATAATTGCATAATTTTTGACACAACAGGCTTTCCAAACATTCTCCTATATACCGCTCCGCCTGATAAACAGGAATTATAATGGATAACTCTATCATTTTTTCGCCTGCTCAGCCATATAAGCACTGCATACTTCCTGTGCTTCTCCAATCATGCGAGCCACTCCTTTATCTAACCAGATAGCATGGTTGCAAAGCCTTTTTACCTCATCAATAGAATGTGATACATATAGTAAAGTTGTACCACCACTCAGCATATAATTCATACGTTCCTCGCATTTTTTCCGGAATTTATAATCGCCTACTGACAATATTTCATCTACAATTAAGATGTCCGGCTTTACCATAGTTGCGATTGCAAAGCCCAATCGTGCCCGCATACCGGACGAGTAGTTTTTAATAGGAGAATCTAAAAAATCCTGTAATTCTGCAAATTCAACAATCTCTTCAAAATGCTCCTTCATATATTTTTCCGAGTGGCCCAACACGCATCCATTCAAAAAAATATTTTCTCTGGCAGTCATATTCGCATCAAAACCTGCCCCTAATTCTATCAAAGGAGCTACGCTTCCAGTTACCTGAATACTTCCTTTGTATGGACGAAGGATGCCGCTTATGGCCTTCAGCATAGTGGACTTTCCTGAACCATTTGCCCCTACAATTCCCCAGGCTTCCCCTTTCTTTACTTGGAAACTGACATCTTTTACAGCAAGAAATTCTTGAAACATCAGCTCTTTTTTTACAAGTTTAATGAAATATTCTTTTAAATTATCTATCTTCTGAGTGGCTAAATTGAATCTTATCGTTACATGATCCACATCTATAACCACAGGTTTATTCTCCATAGTACACTCCTGTTAAATATATAAAATAAAATCATTTTGTGTCTTCAAAAAGGAAGTGATTCCGATTATCAGCATAACAATAGCGGTAGTACATCCTGCAAATATGATAACCGGTCCTGGAAGCCTTCCATAATATATTAAATCTCGAAATTGCCCTACATAAAAATACATAGGATTTAAATGCTTAATCAGCCATTGAATCTCCATGGGAAGCTGCTCCATAGGATAAAAAATAGGTGTAAAATACATCCAGGCTGTTGTAACTGCATTGTAAATATATTGAATATCTCTGAAAAATACATTTGCCTGAGCAAGAAACATTCCTAAACCAACACAAAACAAATATAACTGAATGGCAACAAATGGAGTCAGAAAAAGATACACTGTAAACTTAGCTCTCGTTGCTAACATTACAATAATCAGTGCCCCCAAAGAAAAGAAAAAGTCAACCAGTCCGCTCGTAATTCTGGAAACAGTAAAAATGTATTTGGGCACATATGTTTTTTTCAAAAGAGCACTATTTCCCGTAATCGAAAATATTGCCTGATGTGTAGACTGATTCATAAAGTTAAACATAATCTGTCCTGTAAAAAGATACACTGGAAAATTCTCAATATTTCTTTTAAACATAGTGGAAAATATTAATGTCATAACGCACATGATAAAAAGTGGATTTAATACACTCCACAAATATCCTAAAAAGCTCCGGCGATATTTTAATTTAATATCTCTTATTACCAACTGTTTTAGTAAATCTCTATACTGCCACGAATTAGTCAGACGCTTTTGCAGCATTTGAATCCTCTGATTCATAAATAATTTTCTCCTTTTACTTAATCTCGCGCTGATGATTATTTCTCAAAGCATTGTAAATTTTAGAATGAAGTATCTTATCATAAAATTCCGTATTTATTTTCAAGTAATTAAAGATTTGATACATCCTAAATTTCTTTCGTATTCTCTTATAAAATAATGGAGAGGTTGACTTAATCTCCTGATTCAGTTGATAGCACCACTGACGTCCTTCCGCTCTATTAGGATTTCCAGTGGCCGCTATTGTGTAAAAACTTAATACTACGCCTTCTGCTTTTTGTTCCAGAAAAGAACGTCCGCAGCTCGTAAGGCCTGTGCAAGAAGCACTGTATGATATCATCCTCAATGCAACCTGCTTAATATGTTCAATTCGTTTCAACTGGTTTGGAAGCGCTACACTTTGTTCAGCGCTTCCAACCATATATTGATAAATAAAAAGTTCCATAGGCTGAATGCTCACTGCATGACAGCATGGAATAGATGCATATTCCTGATCTTCATAAAAAATTTTTTCCGGCAATTTATGAGCATATTTTGTGTAAAACAGCCTGTTATATGTAATCCCATGAAAAGTAATGCATCTGTCAAACGCTTTCCAATTAGAAATTATTTCTTCTAACGTATATGTACGCCTATAATTTTCCAAATACATATGGCGGGATTCTTTTTTATTAGTTGATATATTAATCATGTGAAATGGGTTCAAAACCACATCTGCATTACTTTCCTCTAATTGTGCAATCCACTGTTTTAAATTTGAAGTAACAATCCAATCATCTGCATCTATTACTTTTATATACTTTCCAACTGCTATTTGAACACCACAATTAATAGCTGAACCATGCCCGCCATTCTCTTTGCGGATAACGCGAAACGTTTCTGGGTATTGTAACGCATACTGATATGCAATCTCTGCAGTATTATCCTGCGAACCATCATCTACTATAATTACTTCTATGTTTTCTAAAATTTCTTCAACCAAAAAAGAATTTAAGGCCGTTTCCAAACAGTGTTCAACATTATAGGATGGCACGATAAATGAAATCGTTTTTTTCATAATTAAATATCATTTCTTTCTATAATTTGTTTATAAATAGGATTCTCCCAGATTCCATGAAACAACGCACATGCTGCCTGAAACATAGAAATATCACCGCAATACTTTCTATATTTAGCTATCAAATAGTAAAACGCATAGCTAACAGAAAGACAACTTCCCATCATGTATCGTGTAGCAGCTCCGCGCTGATAAAAAAAACTGCTGTTATATCCAAAAAACCATGTGGAAGATTTTGAATGGAGGGCAGCAATCGTAACTGGCTGATAATATATAACTAATCCTTTGTCTAAACAGTCCCATAAAAATTTATTTTCTTCACTCCCGCCGTTTCCAGTGCCAGCCCCCATAAATTCGTCAAATTTAATGTTCTTTTCCAATATGGAACGTCTGCGGAATGCTATCTGGAAGGATGCTATTTTCAAACAATCCAGCCTATTTAAGCGCTTTCGTCTTTTTTTCAGGCGAGTTTCTTTATTTTCTACATCAAAAGCTATAATGTCTGCATCTGCCTGCTCACAAAATGCCTTTTCTATCAGTTGTTCATATTTTTCCACAAACTCTTCATCGTCATCGCATAACAGACAAATATCCCCTTTTGCATTGTGAATCGCCATATTCCGACTTCGGGAAAGTCCACGTTCTCTCGTCGTTATCATTCGAATACGCTGTTCTTTATTTACTGTGTCCACCTTAGAGTCTTCATCTGCCTGATTGATAATCAAAACATCTCCGGAAATACGGCTTTGAGACACGAGTGCCAGATCCGTCTGGTGCATACAAGAAAGAAGGACTTCTATAGACATAACCATCTCCTAGGTGTATTAATTGTACTTATACCAAGTAAGTCTAAATTAGTATACCATCTTTATTTTAAGATAGCAACTTGTAATAATTAACATTTCTTTAAAAATCCTATAATTTCTTATGTATTCGACATTTAGCGCCTATAAAATCTCCAAAAATCCACATATAGATACATCTTTTAAGGATATACCCTTTTTCCTTATATTTGTCAATGGTTTTCAATAGAAGTGAATGATTGTATTTCAAAAAATCCCTTTATTTATCAGCAAAAGACACTGACGCTTGGTATAAGTACAATTATAGGAAGCAAATTTATCATTTATTGTTTTTATAGGGGTGTTTATGAAACTGGAAGTTTTGGTTTCATGTATGAACCAAAAAGATCTTTCCTTGGTAGAAAAAACTAAGATTACATCAGATGTGTTACTGATTAACCAAACTGTTAATGTATCAGATCACGTTACTGTTCATCGAGATGGGCGAACTATTCGTATGATTTCTACCAAAGAGCGTGGTGTTTCACGTAGTAGAAATATGGCGATTAGTCATGCATTGGGAGATATATGTTTGCTATGTGATGACGATGAGATTCTTACAAAAGAATATGAGATTATTGTATGCAATGCTTTTGAGGAACTACCTCAGGCAGATATTATTATTTTCGATTTAGAAGGTAATAAAAAATTTCGTTTAAAACCAATCTTGCAACGTCTAGGGCCGCTTGGCTGTCTGAAAGTAGTCTCTTATCAGATTGCTTTTCGAACAGAACGAATCCGTTCGGCGGGCATTTTTTTTGATCCGTTTATGGGAGCTGGTTCTGGGAATGGCTCTGGTGAAGAAAATAAATTTTTATTAGATTGCATTTGTAAAGGTTTAAAAATTTATTATGTACCACGAACAATTGGTTTGGTTTGTCATGGACCTTCTACGTGGTTTTTTGGATTTGACCAAGCTTTTTTTTATCAAAGAGGCGGGGCAACCAGGCATATGATGGGAGTACCATTATCAGTACTATATGGTATTTATTATCTAATATTTAAGCGTAGGTTATATAAAGACTCTCTTTCTACTGTGAAAGCTGCAATTGCTTTATTTAAAGGGATTATTGAAAATCCTATCGCTAAATGTAAATCAGGAGACGTTTGATGAAAAAGACACTTGCATTTATCATCCCTTCTTATAATGTGGAGTGGTGTTTAAAAAGAGCTATAGATTCTATTGTCAATTCACCTTGTGAAAAAGATGTAGAAATTATTATTGTAAATGATGGTTCTCAAGACCAAACAGTTAATATCGGTAAATATTATGTAGAAAAATATCCAAGAACAGTCTCTTTAATTAACAAGTCTAACGGAGGACATGGGTCAGCTATAAATGCAGGGACTCTCCAAGTATCTGCTAAATATTTTAAAGTATTAGATGCGGATGACTGGATTGTTACAGATAATCTTTGTAAGTTTGTTTCTCTTCTGAAAGTTTGTCATTCTGATGTGGTACTTACACCATTTCATCTGGTAGATATGAATGACCAATCTAAAGCAGTATGGAAAATGTATTGTGAAACTTATGAAAAAGAATATTCCATGACTGAAGTTTTAGAAAATTGGAAAAACTTTGAACGTTGTTTATCTTTTCATGGAATTACATATAGGACAGAATTCTATACCATGCATCGTCATGAGTTACCGGAAGGTGTATTTTTTGAAGACCAAGAATATTCAGCTATTCCTTGCTGCTATGCAGAAAGCATTTATCCGATAGATCTCTTTATCTATCAATACCAAATAGGCAATGCTGAACAAAGTGTATCTGATAAAAATCAAATTAAACGAATTTCACATATTCAAAAGGTTGCAGAAGATATGTTGATGTATTTGATAAATAATCACGATTTATCAGATGCTGGTGAGGAATATATCAGGAGAAAAGCAGAAGTTGTAGTTCTTAGCTATTATGTAGTTGCTTGTTTATTAAGAAAAAACAAACGGAAAGGAAGAAGAGAGGCTGTAGAATTTAATCATGTAATTGAAAAATTAGATTCTTCATTTCATAAAAGGACAAAAAGCAAATACATTTTATATTTAATAATGAATTATATGCATATATCAAAGAGAACTTATCAAAAAATAATATCTTCTAAATTATACAGCATTTTAAGGAAAACTCATCGAATTGAAAAGGAATTGTAATTATGAACGTATGGAAATCCCGTATTTTGACATTTTGGAAGTATAAAGACCTCACTATACAGCTTGTATCTCGTGACATTAAATTAAAATATCGCAGGAGCTTTCTTGGATATCTGTGGAGCGTTTTAAACCCACTTTTAATCATGTTAGTTATGACCGTTGTTTTTTCTACTATGTTTTCTAAGAATATTGAAAATTTTCCCGTTTATCTTTTTACAGGTCAAGTTCTTTTTAATTTTATGAACACCTCTACTCACCAGGCAATATTTTCTATTACGGGGAACAGTGCCTTACTTAAGAAATCATATGTGCCGAAATATATTTTTACTGCATCCAAGATAACTAGTAGTTTAGTAGATTTCTTTTTTTCACTTGGAGCACTTGTAATTGTCATGTTGGTAACAAATGCCAAATTTTCACCGTATGCTTTACTTTTTCCATTTGTAGCTTTACAGCTATATCTGTTTTGTATGGGATTGGGTATGTTCTTGGCTCAAGCCAATGTTTTCTTTAGAGATATTCAATACATTTACAATGCAGTTACAACTGCCTGGATGTATTTGACGCCGATTTTCTATCCTATAGAGCAATTACCTGAAAATATCCAATGGATTATTAAACATTTAAATCCAATGTATTTTTATGTAGGGCAGTTTCGTGACCTGATTTATTATGGGCGTATGCCTGGACACATAATCATTTTGGCAGGCTGTATTACATCATTGTTTATGCTATTCATTGGCATATGGAGTTTTAAGAAAAATCAAGACAAATTCATTTTATATATTTAACAGGAGACGTTTTATGAATGATCAGGCAATTATGATTAATGTTGATCATGTAACGATACGCTTTAATCTTGCAAATCAAAAAGTTGATAACCTAAAAGAATACTTCATTAAGCTTGTAAAAAAAGAGCTGATGTTTCAAGAATTTTTTGCAGTAAAAGATGTTAGCTTAAAGATAAGAGCTGGAGAAGCTTGGGGAATTATAGGAACAAATGGTTCTGGAAAATCCACATTACTAAAGGCAATCAGCGGAATATTAAAACCGTACAAAGGCTCTATTTCTGTCAGTGGCAGTATTGCTCCACTTATAGAACTTGGAGCGGGTTTTGACCCTAATATGACTGCTAGAGAAAATATCTTTTTAAATGGATGTGTTCTCGGACACTCTGAAAAATATATGAAAGAACATTTTAATGAAATTGTTGATTTTGCAGAATTATGGGATTTTTTGGACTCTCCAATCAAGAACTACTCATCCGGTATGCGGGCACGATTGGGCTTTGCAGTAGCAACTATGGTAAAGCCAGATATTTTGATTGTAGATGAGATTTTATCTGTAGGTGACTATAAATTCCGCCAGAAATGCGAACAGAGAATGAATGAAATGCTTAGCGAAGGTACAACACTTTTATATGTTTCACATTCTATTGAAGAGATAAAACGTCTTTGTGAGTATGCTTTATGGTTGGAAAAAGGCGTTGCAAAGATGTCTGGAGATGCTTTGACTGTATGTAGTGCTTATATGGAAAGCTTAAAAGAAAAATAAATTCAGATATTGTTTAGAAAGGAAAACAGCTATATGTACGATTATTTAATTGTAGGAACTGGACTTTACGGCGCTGTGTTTGCACATGAAATGTCAAAAGCTGGAAAATCTTGTTTGTTGATTGAGCGAAGAAACCACATTGGTGGAAACTGCTATACTGAAGAATGGGACGGCATACAAGTACATAAATATGGGGCACATATCTTTCGCACTTCCAACAAAAGAATATGGGACTATATTAACCAGTTTGCGGAGTTTAATCATTTTATTAATTCACCTATAGCAAACTATCATGGAACGATTTACAATATGCCGTTTAACATGAATACATTCCGTCAAATGTGGAATATATCAACTCCTTCAGAAGCAAAAAAGATTATAGATGAGCAAAAAAAAGAAATCAAAGGTATTCCACGAAATTTAGAAGAACAGGCAATTAGCTTGGTTGGGCGTGATGTATATGAGGTTCTTGTAAAAGGATATACCGAAAAACAATGGGGACGGCCATGTACGGAATTACCGGCTTCTATTCTCCGCCGGCTACCTGTCCGTTTTATCTATGATAATAATTATTTTAACGACCCTTATCAAGGAATTCCTATTGGCGGTTATACTCAGATTATAGAGAAGATGCTTACTAATTGTGATGTTTTGTTGGAGACAGATTTCAATGAATCCCCTGAGTATTATAAAAAGTTAGCTAAAAAAATTTTATATACAGGAACCATTGACAGCTATTTTCAATATTGCTATGGGCCTTTAGAATATAGAAGCCTTTATTTTGAACATGAGAAATTGGAAACTGATAACTACCAAGGTGTCGCTGTAGTTAATTACACTGACAGAGAAACACCATATACTCGTATTATTGAGCATAAACATTTTGAATTTGGAAAACAAGCACACACAGTAATTTCTCGAGAATATCCTTTAGAATGGTCACCAGACATAGAGCCGTATTATCCTATTAATAATGGAAAAAATCAAGAACGATATGAGAAGTATTACAAATTAAGTCAAAAAGAACGTAACGTTCTTTTCGGGGGACGTTTAGGCAATTATAAATATACCGATATGCAAGATACTATAATTGCCGCGTTACAACTATCAGAAAAAGAGCGTATTTCTTTTGAAGGAAAAGAGAACTTATGAGTACATTACCGAAGGTATCTATTATTGTTCCTGTATATAATGTGGAAAAATACCTTCAACAGTGTTTGGAAAGCATCATTAATCAAACTTTAACAGAAATTGAAATTATTTGCATCAATGACGGCTCAACGGATTGCTCAACAGAAATATTAAGAGCGTTTGCCCAAAAGGATTCCCGCATCAAGTTAATAGAAAAAGAAAATGCTGGTTATGGGGCAGCGATGAATACAGGAATTTTGCGTGCTACGGGAGAGTATATCGGCATCGTGGAATCAGACGATTTTATTGAAACCGATATGTTTCAAGTATTATATGAAAACGCACTAAAATATCCTAGACATCCTGATATTGTTAAGGCTGGATATTGTGAGTATAGAAAAACTAGAAATACCGAGTCCATAAAAGCTGCCGCAATAATGGATTTTTCTCCTGTGGTGAATCCTTTTACAATATATGACAATCCAGCATTGTTGTATTATCATCCTTGTACAGTAACAGCCATTTATAGACGTAAATTTTTAGTTGAAAAAGGAATTGCTTATAAGGAAGTTCCTGGGGCTTCCTGGACGGATAATCTGTTTTTCTTTATGACACTTTGTCAGGCTGAATCAATTGTGTGGGTAAAAAAATGCCTTTACTACTATCGTCAAGATAATATGAATTCCTCTAGCTATTTGAAGGATTGTACAATTCCATTTCTCCGTCTAGCAGAAATCTTTGACTTTATAAATGAAAAAGGTATCAGAGATCAAGGAGTATTAACTGCATTATATAAACGTGTTTTTTTGTATTTAAATGGTATTTTATTAAATCCTTTTTACAAAAAGGAATCTGTACGTCCATTGATAAAAAATGTAATGCAACGGATAAACCCGCAATTTATAAAAGAGTCAAATTTTAACCGCTTGGAAAGATATTATTATAAATGTTTTCTTTCTGACTCTTATGTGTTAATGGAAAATAATCTATTTAGAAAATTTTATATTCGTTTCTTACCCGAACGTGTACATATTTTAGTTCATTCAATAGGTGAATATGGTTTTTGGCATACGTTCAAACGTATACTTTATAAATTAAGAAAATGTTTATCACAATAATTTTGGTTGAGAAAGGGGAAAATAGTTATGCCAAAAGTTTCAGTTGCTATTCCCATTTATAATGCGGAAAAATATTTAAGACAGTGTCTCGATAGTATTATCCATCAGACATTGCAGGATTTAGAAATTATTTGTATCAATGATGGTTCCACAGATAATTCTTTATCTATTATTGAAGAGTATGCTCAAAAAGACTCTCGTATAAAAGTAATCAATAAGCCAAATGCAGGCTATGGACATTCCATGAATATGGGGTTGGATGCAGCTACAGGAGAATACTTTGGCATCGTAGATGCTGATGATTATATTCTTCCCGATATGTACCAAACACTTTACGAGCTGGGCGCAAAAGACAATATTGACATGGTAAGAGGGGCTTATTATAAATTTTATCTAGTTGATGGTATAGAAAAAAGAACCTACTGGGGAAGTATGGGAAAAAAATATCGCGATGTGATATATTGTCCAAGAAAATCATCTGAATTTTATATGAGTGCTGTACTAACTCCCAGTGGCATATACCGAACAGATTTCCTCAAAAAAAATGACATAAGGTATAACGAATCGCCAGGAGCCGCTTTCCAAGATCATGGTTTTTGGTTTAAGACACACTTATTAGCAGACAAGGCATTATTTATTGATAAGGCATTTTATTTATATCGTTTTGATAATCCAAATTCATCAATCCATAATAAAGCTTGCCTTGAAATTATGTCAAAAGAATATGATTACATAAAAGAATTTGTTGATATACATCCAGAGTTAAAATATATCTCTATACCCTTCTATTGGAAAGCTCGATTTTTAAATTGTCAAGTAACTTACACTAGACTGGTAAATGATATTGACCCTAAGACGGTTGCACCTCTTCAAATTCCATTTAAAGAGGCAAAAGAGCAGGGACAGCTCGACACTTCTCTTATGTCAAAGGCTATTAAAGATTCAATAAATGAATTAATTTCAGACCCTGGCACATTTTGTAAAAAATTAAAATTATCTACTACCTCCAGTTTATATGCAGAACATATTCAACGGGATTTACAAGGAGAGGAACAAGGACAGCTTTACAAATTTAAATGGTACTGCAAACGTTTTGGTATTACTTTTGCATCATACATGGCGATAAGAAAAGTTAAAGCTCTCTTTAAAAATAAAGTAAAGGCAGCTGGCAAAAAGTTTAGAATTAAATATGAAAACTTTAAGCAACGGATTAATCCAGGGTATGCTAAACAACGAAAAACAGAAAATGCTATGTGGAATTTAATATCAGCACAAAAGGCCGAAAAATATAGACAAGACCAGATGTTTTGGTGGTCTATAAATCAACCAGGAGAAACTCTTTCTGAAACTAAGCAAAGATTCTTTCTGAATATGCCTAAGGCAGAAGGCAGTTTAAGAATACGTCAAAATGAATATGCAGCAGTTTTATTCGAATTAAAAAAACTGCTGGATGAGAATAATATCACGTTTTGGCTCATGGGTGGAACGATGGTTGGAGCACTACGCCATAAAGGATTTGTTCCATGGGATGACGATATTGACATTAGTATGATGTATTGCGATAAAGAACGCTTATTTGAATTAGTTCAAAATAGCGATACTCTATCTATAGAAGAAGTCTACTGGTGTGCGAATACAGTACTGCGCTGTCCACGTGTAAAGTTTAAAGACCCTAATCGAATTGGTCTGGTAGATATCTTCTTCTGGGAAACTGCCTCAGAAGAACCAAGTGGTTTTCTGCCTCTATGGTCAAAAAGAAATGCTTGCTCTAACAAAATGAATCAGGAATATCAATCTATTAAATCTAAGCTTCATATTCTTTATAATGGCACTGCAATTATAGATCCACATGATGCAGCTTTGTTAGAACCGATATTTGAAAACAATCGGAAACGTTGCCTTGAAATATGCGGCACTGGAGGAAGTACAATTTATGGTTCTATTGATATGTGGTTTCAGGCAGGTAAATGGGTAGCTGTATATTCGAAAGATGATGTTTTACCAATGCGCACAATTGAATTTGAAGGAGCAACATACCAATCTCCTCAATCTTCTGAAAAATTTCTATCAGACCAATATGGTGATTGGATGTCTATTCCTGGTAATGTATCACCTTCACATGGCGGATGAAAAACTTAAATACAGTAAAAAGGAGACAAAATGAATATTGCACTAATTATTGCTGGTGGAAGTGGCCAGCGTATGCACCAAGAAATTCCAAAGCAATTTCTAAATATTAATGATAAACCCATTATTGTTTATACCTTGGAAGCATTTCAGAATCATCCAGATATTGCGGAAATAGGAGTAGTATGTATTGACGGATGGCATGAAATACTAAAGGCTTATGCGCGGCAATATAAAATTGACAAATTGAAATGGGTTGTTTCAGGTGGAGAAAATGGTCAAGGGTCAATTCGAAACGGTGTTTTTGAGGCTGAAAAACGCTATAACGGAGAGGATATTTTACTGATTCATGATGCGATACGTCCTATGGTTTCTCAGGAAATCATTTCGGATTGTATTATACAATGTAAAAAACATGGTTCTGCCATTGTAACAGTACCCTGTAATACAGCAGTATTAAAAGAAACACAGGAAGAAGCCTCGTCAACAATTGTACCGAGGCATGAATTAGCAATGACTCAGACACCGCAGGCTTTTCCAATTAGTAAATTGGGGTGGGCGCATAGAACAGCCTTAGAAAAAGGAATTACAAATTCTGTAGCTAGTTGTACATTAATGATTGAATTAGGAGAAACCGTTCATTTTTCAATAGGATCTGAAACTAACATAAAATTAACGACACCAGATGATTTAAAAATTTTTAAAGCACTTTTAGCATTAAAAGAACAATAAAGGGATTGCTATGATTAAAAACAAACTATATGATGAAGACCTAATCTATGCTGTATCACAGTTAGATCCTAGTTATTTTAACCAAAAAAGAATATTGATTACCGGCGCTACTGGTATGATCGGTTCCTGCATAATTGATATATTGCTGAAAATGTGTGAAACGGCTAATATTGAGTGTTCAATATTAGCCGCCGGGCGCAATGAAGAGAAATTCAAAAAACGTTTTTTTAATATTTCAGAAAAATCTGGTTTGGAATTTATAAAAATGGATTTTTCTAAAGAACAAAATACCGCTCCTCTTGATGTTGACTTCATAATTCATGGAGCTGGCAATGCAGATCCGATAAGTTTTACAGAATATCCCGTAGATACAATGCTGTCTAATATTATTGGTACTAAAAGCTTAATTGAACATGGAATGGCCGGAACTTTGAAGAAATTTTTGTATATTTCATCTGGAGAAGTTTACGGTCAGCCTAATGAACATATGGACGATTTTGATGAAAATTATAGCGGCTATTTAAACTATTTATCTCCCCGTTCATGCTATCCATCTTCAAAGAGGGCTACTGAAGTTTTATGTCAATCTTATATCAGTCAATTTGATTTAAAGTGTTTGATTGTACGTCCATGTCATATTTTCGGTCCGACTATGACCGAAAAAGACAGCAGAGCTGTTTCAGAATTTTTACGTAGTGCCGCTAGTGAAAAAGATATTATCTTAAAAAGTAAAGGAACTCTTGAACGCTCTCATTGTTATGTAGTAGATGCAGCAATGGCTATTTTATTGGTTCTTATAAAAGGAAAAATTGGACAACCATATAATATTGCGGATCCTGCTTATCAAATGACAATTTCCGAATTTGCAAAGACTGCAGCAGCGGCAGGTAATTGTAATGTGGTTTTTAACCTACCAAGTGACACCGAAAAAAGGGGATACTCTTCTGTAAAGAGAGCGGTGCTAAAATCGGATCTTATCCAAAAGTTGGGATGGAAACCGAGACAGTTGTCAGGCTCTAAGATCGAAAGAAGTGTCAATATTCTTAAAAATAACCGGTAATGTATGCAGAATTTATCAGGAAGAAGGACTTAAATTATGCTAGAAGAACTAAAGAAACGTGTATATGAAGCAAATCTTGAACTACAGCAACAAGGGGTCGTAATCTATACATGGGGTAATGTAAGCGGCAAAGATCCTAATACTGGATATATAGTCATTAAGCCTAGTGGCGTTAAATATGAAGAAATGAAACCAAGTGATATGGTTGTAGTTTCTATGGACGGAACAGTTATTGAGGGTGATAAAAAACCATCTTCTGATAGTTGGACACACATTGAGCTATATAAGGCATTTCCGGAAATTGGAGGAATTTGCCACACACACGCAACAAATTCTGTTGCTTTCGCACAGGCTGGAAAAAGTATAAAAGCTCTTGGAACAACACAGGCAGACTATTTTTATGGAGATATTCCTTGCACTAGAGAATTAACAAAACTAGAAGTAGATGAGGCATATGAACAAAATACAGGAAAAGTAATCGTTGAAACTTTAAATAAAAAAAACATAGCTGATAAACTTGCTATTCCTGGAATTCTTGTGAAAAACCATGGTCCTTTTACTTGGGGAAAAGATGCTGATGAAGCTGTATATCATGCAGTGGTTTTAGAAAAGGTTGCTGAAATGAATTATAAAACCTTGATAATAAATAATAAGTCCTTTATGCCGCAATATATATTAGATAAGCATTATCTTAGAAAACATGGTAAAAATGCTTATTACGGACAGACAAACTAAACTATTAAATAGTGCTACGCGCCACCTCGAGTGTGTGAAGAAAAGAAAAGTCTGTAATTAAGATCTTCTATGATAATGATTGGGGTTGAAAGCTTGTTCCGGAACTTTCAACCCTCGTTTTATATATAACAGGGCTGTCTGGGTATGTCAAGAGCAGGCGGAAATTTCCGCCTGTTTTGTTTTGGAAATTTATGGTTTATTCTGGTAGCCGTCCCTCATACATGGTAAGCGCGATAGTGTCGATAGTGTCAAGATTTTTTCGCAAATTTAATTCTTGCCGTTCAGCAGATGGCAGTTAACCGGCTATGATATCAGACAACAGATCATCCTCCAGTTTGGAAAGATGATCCATATTCATGTAGCGCCTGGTTCCCCATTGGGTTCCGGCTACATGACGCAGTCTGGCACATACGAGCATCAAGGCACTTTGACCATCAGGAAAAGCGCCGATTGCTTTCGTGCGGCGTTTAATCTCACGGTTTAACCGTTCGATGGTATTATTGGTCCGGATTCTGGTCCAGTGTTGTGTTGGAAAGCTCATGTAGGTTAGAGTTTCTTCTATGCCATCTTGTAGCTTTTTGGCAGCAGAGCTAAGCTTCATTTCCTTTAGTTTTTCAGCAACCTGTCGTGCTTTCTCGCGTGCTGCTTCCTTACTTTCCTGGGCATGGATGGCCTTTAACATCATGGCTACAGCCTTCATCTTATTACGGGAGTAACAGAGAAAATGTTCCGATAAAAATGAACCGTGCAGCGCTGATAACGGACATCTGGGAATACTTCTGGTATGGTTTCAAGCATTCCGAGATTTTTATCTCCGATGTTCAGGCGGACTCCAGTTAAGCCTCGTTCTTTCAGCCATACAAAGAAGGAGCGCCAGCTCTCCTTGTCTTCTTTCATACCTTCAGCTGCACCGATGATCTCACGGCAGCCATCGTTGCTGACTCCAATAGCAACAAGGATAGAAACGTTTTGAATTTCACCACCCCAGCTGCGTTTCAAATAGACACCATCAACATAGACATACGGATAGCTGCCGGAGAGTGGGCGTGTACGCCAGGTTTCAATATGCTCATATGCCTTTTTATTGAGATTACTGATGGTTCCTGGGGATACTTTTGTTCCCCACAAAGCTTCCGTGATGTCCTCGACACGCCGTACGGAAACGCCTGCCAGATACATTTCAATCAGAGCTTCTTCAACAGAAGATTCCCTGCGACGGTAGCGTTCAATAATGGCAGTTTCAAATGAAACTCCTTTCAGCTTTGGAACTTTTAATTCTACGTCACCGGCAGTAGTCTGGAAATTTCGCTTGTAATGGCCGGAGCGATATCCCTGGCGGTCAGTAGAACGCTCATATTTCTGGGCATTTACGAGTTCGTCGGCCTCTTTATCAAGCAGAGCATTCAGAGTTTCTTCGACGCTGCTGCGGACAAGATCCTTTAAATCGTGCTTTATTAAATCTTCATTGAGTTGTATAATGTTATTAGACATGGTTCTATACCTCCTATGGTGAATTTTGTGTGGTAACTTTATTCTACCAAACGGCTATAGACCATGTCTATTTTTATGAAATTGAATTTGCGAAATTAATTATACGTTATCTTCGCATCTATTATGGCCGGGTCAAAGAATACCTAACTTGTCTATAATCTCTGTTAAAAAGTCATGTTAAAAGACCAACACACAAAGTGCTGGTCTAGTTTTTGTGTCACTATATATCTTTTAATATTTTCTAAAAAATCCATTGACTTTTTATTTGCAGGCTATGATTTATTATTTTATCATAGAAGACCTTCTAAATCTTTATTTACAGAAAAATTTTCATAGACTCGGTCCAAATTTTCATAGACTCACCAAAACTGCCTCGCTATAAAGTCTAACTTTTGGGGGCGCCTCATAAATCTTCCAGACTAATAGTCTTATTTTTATAATTTAATCTATATACCTATATATACTTAATTACACCATGAATCGCATATAATACAAAATATGCTGCTGCTTGAATCTGTCCGCATCCAATATAACGATACACTTGATACGTCATCTTGGCCGACTTTAACTTGCTACCAGACTTTCCTGCACTACTAAGTCGATACTTTAAAAGCGGTTCATTAATTCCTAGTGCCATAGGATATTTTTTTAAAATTTTAAGCCACATTATATAGTCTTCATGGGCTTTATCATACTCCTGTGGAAACTCTAGTGCTATCTCCCTCTTCATTATTACCGAAGAGCAAGCAATACAATTATGATGAAGTAATCTCTTATAATTAATTACTTTAGGAACAGGAATTATCTTCCCTATTGATTTCCCATTTTCGTCAAATAATTCTCTGGCCGTAGAACACAAAACTGCCCCGCTGCCTTTAAGTGCTTGAAGCTGTTTTTTTAGCTTAGTGTCTTCCCACCAGTCATCTGCATCTAAAAAGGCTATATATTCACCTGTACTTGCTTCTACTCCACGATTTCGAGAATAAGCAACTCCTTTATTTCTTTCATTCTTCAGATAACGAACCTGTTCTAAATGAGAATATCCCTGGATTACATTCTCTGTACCATCTGTAGAACAATCATTAACAATTACTATTTCACATAATATTTCCTGTCTTAAAACCGATTCTATCGCTTTTGACAGATATTTTTCACCATTGTACACAGGAATTATTACTGACACTTGATATTTTCCCATAATAATTACTTTTCTTCCCTATGAACGCCTTCTGTACTTTCCTTCATAAACATAATCTTAGGAGTCATTAACATCAGTTTCCAATCTAATAATACTGAATATTTACGAATATAAAATAAATCCAGTTTTAATTTGTCATAAGCAGTTGTATTATATTTTCCATAAATCTGAGCATATCCCGTAAGACCAGCCTTCACTTTCAGCCGGTATGTAAACTCTGGAATTTCTTTTACAATCTCTTCCATTAATTCCGGCCGCTCAGGACGCGGACCTACCATAGACATATCACCTTTTAGAATATTCCATAACTGAGGCAATTCGTCTAATCTGGCTCTGCGCAAAATCCTTCCCACTGGAAGAATCCTTTTATCCCCTTCTGCCGCCAATACTGCCTCCCCCTGCTTTTCAGCATCTTGAATCATCGTACGAAATTTGTAAATTTCAAATTCTTTTCCATTGAGGGTCAGTCTCTTTTGCTTATAAAATATTGGACCTCGGTCAGTCAATTTAATAGCACAGCCTATAACTATGAATAATGGAAACGTAATAATCAATGCCATCAAAGATAAAACAATATCTTCAAATCGTTTAAACCATCTCTCCTCTATCTTTAACCCGTCATTTCGCGAGAGTAATAGTGGAGAATCAAATATATCCAGCTCTTCAGATGTTCGTAAAAGAATATCTGACAGTTTTGGAACCGTATAGGTTCTCTTATTAATTTCAAAGCATTTTTTCATTAGCAGATTGCGCTCGTGTGAAGAGACATCACTAATAATAACTGCATCATACTTCTTTGCCTCTTCCATAATCCGGTCAATTCCTACTGAAATACTAATAGCACCAGCCAAATAATACTTATCTTCCCTGGAATGAATCTTTTCCATCAGATGAAATGCAGGGCGCTTTCCCGATACCAATAGCATCCTCTTAGGCGGAAAAATTTTCCTATAAAACCATTGAAAAAATATTACCCATACAACCGTTACCGCAAACTGAACTGCTGTAATACTAATAATCAATCCAGGACTATGCAATTTCATATCCATTAAAGATATCTGTGCATAAGAAATCATGTTTACAAATATCACTGACAGCATTTCGGAATAGATTAAGTTTCCAGTCTTTAGGTATCCTACACGAAAACCTCCATAAGTTTTCATAAAAAATAACAGCAGACAACAGTATAATGCTATTACTAACCAATTGCCTCTACGCCAAAAAGGTTTTTCCAATATTTGATTGTAATACAAAAGCCATGCTGCTGCATATATTCCTACTTCGATAAACAAAATCATTAGCGAAAATGTAAACTTTATAATATGTTTATACTGTTCATTTCCAGAAGCTTTCATCTCTTGCACCTTCTAAATCTCCATATCTCATTTCTCGTTAAAGCTTGAAAGTCCTGTAAGCAAGTATAACACTATTTATATTCAGATTTCAACCTTATGAAAAATGTACTATTTCTGACAATTTTTTTCTTTTCTACACCCTGAAAGCCCTACAGCCAGTAAGACCCACATAACTGGAGTAATCATTGGCATCGCCAAGTTTACTACCGCTTGAAAACTATAGCAAATTACTGCAAACGCTGCAGCTGCTACAAAAGGCTTATTAATCCCTTCTTTCAACATCTCCTTGATAGCTAGCAATATCATAGCCAGATATGCTACTAAACCAGCTATTCCAATTGTAACTAAATATTGTAAATATTCATTATGAGCATTATCATAAACAACACCATAATTAGACACCGATTCGGCTCTAATATTATAAGTTAAAATGCCAAAACATTCCGGACCATATCCAAATATTTTTTGAAGAATTGGCAGCTCATTATAAGCTTCAAGTCCTATTCTCCACACAAATCCTCGAAGAGTTCCCCATTCATCATTAAATACTACATACTGTGAAACAGCACCATAACGCTCTGAATGTCCTACTACATTTGCATCATAAAGAATAAACAAAATCATTAAAGCTACAATAGCAATAATTCCACCCCAAATAATTCTTGGCCATTTGCTTAATGTAGTTTCTAATTCCCCGGATTTCCATTCTATCACATACCAAGCTGCAATAACAGCCCATATTCCTGCTGTAATATACAAAAGTTTATCGCATTCGATAATAAATTGAAATATACCACCTATTTCCAATACGCTCTCTGGCATAACTATATTAACATATTGAATCCAACACGATACACTCAAAGAACCTGCAACTAATACAGCATATCTTCTTACTCCACGCCTATTCTTAAACAAATATAACGGCAAAAACGCAAATAATGCTCCCATCGTCAGATAAGCATTGTCACTTAATCCTGTAATTAATCCTGCTATAGCAATTATGCTAACCATAAAATACCAAATTGTACGATATCCATTCTTCTCTACTCCAAAAAGCGTAGCTGCAACTGCAAAAATCATACCAACCATAGCAGTATAACTATTAATATTCCCAATTGTAGATGTAAACTTTCCTCTTTGTTCTTCCACTATTCCTACTTGAAAGTGTAGGATATCCATTTGAAAGTAATCTGTAATCCCAAACAGGCACATTAATACACCAGCAAATAAAAAAGCATCTAAATACCACTGTTTTGGTCTTAAAAATCTACTGATTAATAAAGAACTAACCACATATAAAGTTGTTAAAAATAATCCTCCCAGCCTTCCTTCATTTCCCCAGAAAGACTCATAAAAATAGTCAGACATAAACGTAGAAATTACTACTGCAATTTCAAATATTATCATTGCAAGCAATGGAGTCGGAATCATTTTTAAAAACTCTTTAAAGCTATGTTTGCAAAAACCAATTTTAACACCTATACTTTTCTTTTCTTTATATTCTTTTAATAAAAAGCCTACTACCATAATCAAAAAAGCAACTACCATTGCAATTGTTGAAACATAGTATAACCTATACTTTACATACATAATGTCCCGATAATACTCTTTGCTAAATGCCAATATAAAAACGGTGAATATAAACAGAACAAAAACAGCAGTAATCTGAGCACCTAAGTTTAAATATCTTTCCGTCAAGTCTTCTTTCATCTTCTTTTCAATTTTTTCCATCATATATTTCACAATTCTCCTTGAATATTTCCATTTTCGTATCACTTATAAAACTAGTTATAGTATAACATCTTAATTTTTTTTAGGCAACCGCCCTGATAATAAAAGATTTTCATACCTATATAAGTTATTATATTTACTGAGAATCTCTACTTGCGATAATTTCCCTTAT